>DAIDIB010000060.1 GCA_027459575.1 Gammaproteobacteria bacterium
ACTCTTTGGAATTCAGAAAGCGCTGCGACTATACCACCACAACCAGTTGAAAGTGAAGCGCACTTTTTATTTGATGATCAGGAAGAAAATACCGAACCAGCCGATGATCTGGATGCAATGTTTGCTGAGCTAGATGGTTCTGAGCCACTCGAAACAGTTGCAGGCGACCAATTACTTGAGACTGATGAGGAAGAAGCTGAAATACCACTTCCTGACATCCTTGAAGAAACGGAGAAAGAGGGCGAACTTGAAAACGTATCTGATGTAATTGCAGAAGCTCAGACGGAACAGCAAGCAAAAATACGCGGCACTGGCAAAACTCAATATGGTTATGATAAAACACCTGAAGGGTTACTCACATTTTTACACGATTATGACAACAATGCGATTTTGACAGACGAAAAACTCATCGAAAAATTTGCCACGTTACTGATGACAGTTTTAAGTAAAACTGAATTTCGCGACTCTATAAGTACTAACAAAGAAGTTTTTAATCGCTTAAAAGATTTAGCAAGTAAAGCTAAAGTTCAATCAAATCTTATTCAAAAAGATGTCAATCTCGCAATCGAACCCTATAAAGGCTATTTCGAAGCAATTGACCCAGCGCAAAAATTGGAGAAACTTGTTGCAGAACATCCATCAATTACTCCTGCGCCAACTCTTAAAAAAGTCGAGATACCAAAAAAGGCCAAAGCCAGACCAGTACCACCATTAGTACGTAGTGGCTCAAAAATCCTGTTTAGCAAAGCCGCGCCTTCAGCCATCAAATTAGATTCACAGGACGAAGCCACTCGCTTACCACGGGAACGAAAAGTGATAATAGGTGGTTATAAGGAACAAGCACCGGTCATTTATCCAAAAGACCATGGGGAAGAACCTGCAGATAAACCAGAGGCTGAGGAAACAACCACCATTAGCCCCGTCATCATTGCCAGATTATTGCGCGCAGAGTCTCTTAGAAGATTTAGTCTTAGCGTCCCTCTTAATCAGGAAGTAGCGGCACATCAAGCTGAAACACAGTCAAGAATTGAGGCCTTGATTAACAGTAACGGTGACCCAACTGCAGCTAGAGTAGCTAAAGCGCTTAAAACAATACCTGAGCCAAAGTTTAAAAAATTCCTTGATGAGTTGCCAAATGCAGATGATCCCGCTAATAAACCCACAGTAATCATCTGTGGGGCAGAGGTTCAAGAGGCTCTTAAAGAAGCTCTAGGAGAAAACATTGAAATAGATGACAGTGCATTGCGTCCAACTATGCAAGGCATGGCTGACGTAGAAGCATTCGATCCACTGTTAGATAATGATCAACTGCAAAAGTCAGTCGTAATTATCATCGATTCAAAGCAAGATGCTCAACTGGAAGCCCTGGTAGACGAAGTTGCACACGAACTCGAAACAGAAGACACTGAAGAAATCGCCGCTAATATGGCTCAGACGACCGAAAAATTAGAAGACCTTAAATTCGAGACGGGCGATATAGCTGAACCCGTCGACCAGAATTCACTAGATGCGATAGATGATCAACCTATTGTATATGATGAAGATAAATCTCGTGAAACAGTCTCTGACAAAGATCCTTCCGTCCTTGACCAAGACTTTGCAGATATGAGCGCTGCTCCAAAAGCCAGGACTCTGGAGAAAAAAAATGACTTCCTTGTAAAAGAACTCAACACATTACTTCGAAACCCTACAAAGAAAAAACCGACTACAAAAGCTCTTGAGACAATACCAGAAACAGAAGAACCAGAAGAACCAGAAGAACCAGAAGAACCAGAAGAACCAGAAGAAAAAACTAGCAGTTCACCCCCCTCACCAACAGGAGGAGCACCTATGGGCATAGAAATTCCCAAAGACTTACAAAACATGTTCCAAGGCTTATTCAAAACAGCGCGAGAAATACACACTTCGGCGGCACAGTTAAAAATCCAGCTCGCCGTTATTCGAGATATAAACGAACAATTAAAATCTCTTAAACGCGGGCCGGATGGCATGCCGCTTTAAATCATCAGCACCGCATAAATGGCGTTTATAATAATATAGACAAAAGGACCAATGATAATGCCGAGCATATTGGTGACCAACAATGCGACGAGAATAAAAAAACTGTATGGCTCGATCATGCTCAAATAATACGCCCAGCGCCGTGGCAAGATACTCATCACAATTTTGCCGCCATCCAGTGGTGGCAGCGGGATTAAATTTAGCACGCCCAACACCACATTTATCATGATACCCGCACCACCCATGTATCCCAGTGGCACCCCAACCCAGACATAACCATTACCTTCTGCCCAAATAGCAAGCTTTAACAACAATCCCCAGCCGAGCGCCATAACAAAATTAGCCGCAGGGCCGGCGAGCGCCACAAACGCCATGTCGCGCTTGGGATTTCGCAAATTGCGCGCATCCACTGGCACAGGCTTTGCCCAGCCGAAGATGAAGTTAGTCGTCACCAGCATCAGCAAGGGCACCACAATCGTGCCTATAGGGTCTATATGCTTGAGGGGATTAAAGCTCAGCCGTCCAGATAGCCTGGCCGTTTGATCACCAAACCAGGACGCCACCCAACCATGCGCCACCTCGTGTAGAGTAATGGCGAAGATGAGCGGAATAGCCCAGACGGCGATCTTTTGGATGATAGTTGGTTCCATGATGTAATTATGACATAAAAAAGAATCCCTGGCATCTTGGAACAATTCTCATTACGATTAGCTATCAGTAATTGGCGGGATTTACACGTGACTTTGGCACTCTATCAATCAATAGCGGCGCTGCTTATTTATGCGGTGAGCATCATCACCGTCTTCCTGCTGCTGCGTAAAAAACAGAAAATGTCGCAGACCGAGCCTGCGCAAGTAGGCGAAGCGTTTGCCAGTGGCGTGTTTTTAGGAACAGCCTTATTTCATTTACTGCCCGATGCCTCACGCTTATTCGGCGGATTGTATAGCACTTCTTATCCTTTATCAGAAGTGATCTGCGCGGGTGCGTTTCTAGTTATGTTATTTTTGGAACGACTGTCGATTGTGGCGCCAGCCATGAAAACACGCCACTCTATTCCTTATATTTTAACGTTCATTCTCTGCATCCACGCGCTGATTGAAGGCGCAGCACTGGGCATTGGCGTGACCTTATCTGAAGTAGCAATGCTGTTTATCGCCATTATCGCGCATAAAGCATCTGAAAGTTTCGCGTTGTGTGTTGCGCTGCTGCGCGGACAAGTACCACGCATGCGCATCATCGTCATTGTCAGCTTTTTTGCCTTCATGACGCCACTCGGCATTGCGCTAGGTAACATGATGGTGAATTCCGCCAACAGCTCGCTCACCGCGGCATGGTTTAACGCGTTTGCGGCGGGAACATTTTTGTATATTTCTACTTTGCATCACGTGCATTTTCACGAACATGCGGAAGATGCCCAGGGACTGCTGGAATTTTTCTGTTTGGCTTTAGGTGTGGCTGTGATGGGTGTGATAGCAATCTGGGCGTGATTAGAGCGGAGCGTCGTCCCGGCGAAAGCCGGGATCCAGACCACTGGGTCCCGGCTTTCGCCGGGACGACGTGTGTTTACGCTGTTTCTTTGATTAATCCCAACTCTCTGACAGCATCTCGTTCCTTACGCAACTCATCCAGCGTCAAATTAATTTTCTGCTGGCCAAATTCATTTTGCGTTAAACCAGTGATGACCTTGAGCTTGCCACCTTCCGTGCGACATGGGAAAGAGAATATCAATCCTTCATCAATGCCATATTCGCCCTGCGAACAACGCGCGACGGAAAACGTTTCGCCCTGCACGGTGTCGTGAGCTAGATTATGCACCGACATGAGCGCCGCATTGGCAGCAGACGCAGCCGATGACGCGCCACGTGTCTTGATGACTTCCGCGCCGCGTTTTTGCACGATAGGGATAAAATCATTTTGCAGCCAGTTGATATCGGTGATGACATCGGTCACCGGCTTGCCATTAATTTTCGCGTGATAAAAATCGGGATACTGCGTGGAAGAGTGGTTGCCCCAAATAGTCATTTGCGTGACTTGGTTTACATCCACGCCAGCTTTGTGCGCCAACTGATAACGCGCGCGCAACTCATCAAGCATGGTCATCGCGTAGAAACGATCACGTGGCACATCAGGCGCGTTGTGCATGGCGACCAGACAGTTGGTGTTGCAAGGATTACCCACCACAAACACGCGCACATCACTGGCCGCGTTTTCGTTGATCGCTCTACCCTGCGTGGTAAAAATACCGCCGTTAATCTTCAGCAGATCGGAACGCTCCATGCCATCTTTTCTTGGCACCGAACCAACCAGCACCGCCCAGTTCACGTCTTTCATCGCGACATTCACATCGGCCGTGGCTGTCACTTTTTTAAGCAATGGGAAGGCGCAGTCATCTAGCTCCATCACCACGCCGCGCAAGGCGGGCAAAGTTTGCTCAAGTTCGAGCAGGTTTAACTCTACATCTGTATCGGTCCCAAACATCTGGCCGGAAGCAATACGAAACACCAAGGCATAGCCTATTTGGCCAGCCGCACCGGTAATTGCCACTTTCACGCGTTTATTCGCCATGGGTAACTCCTACTGTTATAATGCTTGTATTCTAACGATAGATAACCGTTATGCCAAACATTCCTTTAAGTCTTTATATTCACCTGCCTTGGTGCGTGCGCAAATGCCCGTATTGCGACTTTAATTCGCACGAGGCTAAAGGGTCGTTGCCGGAGGAATTGTATGTTAACGCACTGCTCGACGAGCTGGACATGCACGCGGCGCTGCTTGAAAAGCGACCTCTGATCAGCATTTTTTTTGGCGGCGGCACCCCCAGTCTTTTTTCTCCAGCCAGTATCGCGAAAATTTTGCAAGATGTCCGTGGGCGCGCAACCCTGGCCTCTGATTGCGAGATTACGCTGGAAGCAAACCCCGGCACCATTGATCAAGAACGTTTTGTGGGCTTTCATGCGGCGGGGGTTAATCGTTTGTCACTCGGCGTACAGAGTTTTCAAGCAGATAAATTAAAAACTTTGGGACGTATTCATGATCGCGAACAAGCTATGCGCGCGATTGAACTAGTACGCGAAGCAGGTTTTAGTAATTTTAATATTGATATCATGTATGGATTGCCACAACAAACCATCCCTGAAGCGCTTGAAGATATCAAAACGGCACTCGCCTTTAAGCCCACCCATTTTTCCTGGTATCAATTAACCATCGAACCCAACACACTATTTCACCATCAACCACCTACCCTGCCGCATGATGATGCATTGTGGGAAATGCAACAAGCCGGACAAGCGTTGATTCAATCTCTCGGTTATCAACAGTACGAAGTGTCCGCTTACTCACAACCAAATCACGAGTGCGCGCATAACCGTAATTACTGGGAATTTGGCGATTATTTAGGAATCGGCGCGGGCGCGCATAGTAAAATTACAGATGCAAAAAATATTTATCGCATGGCACAAGTCAAAAATCCTCGTGATTACCTGGATGCGACAAAACGACGGGCCATTGCAAAAACACCTGTGAATGGAAAAGACCGCGCGTTTGAATTTATGCTAAATGCTTTGCGGCTCACAGATGGTATATCAGCTGATTTATTCGAGCAACGCACGAACTTGTCGCTGCAGTCTATCACGCCATTACTTGATACCGCTCGCAAACGTGATCTATTGCTTGATGAAGCGCAACGCATTTGCCCAAGCGAACGCGGGCGGCAGTATCTCAATGATTTGATGGCGATGTTTTTGTAATCATCATAAATATTTTTCAAGACTCGAAAAATTTGTAGAGTCATAAAGTAAAAACAAAATCTCGTTAAGCTGGGAAATAAGAGTCATGTGATTCCCGCCCCGGAATGTTTTAATCCGGGGCGCGGTGATGATATATCAATCATCACACAAGAACTGGCCGCAATATTTATCAACAAAGTGATAAGATATTCCCAAGGAATATAAGTCCATATGACCAAGAGAGCTACCGACAAATTCTCTTGTCCACGTCGCCTCCGTCTGCCAATTTTGATTAAGGTCATAACTTGCACCAACCGCAAATACTGGAGACAGCTTTGTCTCATAGGTATTTGAGCCTGAATTTATGATCTTATATGTGACGACAGAAGCATTTGGTTTAGATGTTTTAACTTGTTGCCAGTTAGTCACATTTAACGCGCCTGGAGTGGTGGTATAAACAGCCGCCACACCAAACTTCCCAAATATTCCTATTGTATTGCTATAGGAATAATCGAGTTTGCCCATTACATCGATACTACGCACGCGCCCAGTTGTGCCGCCGGCGGGGGTACAAGGCCCTCCATTCGCTGGGCACCCTGTATGAGGATTTTGGAGAATATAAGCAATACCAGAAAAGTAAGTGAAGCCACCCTCAAAACCTGCGTATTGATTAAACTTGTAACCCATAAATACTCGACTACCAAATTGAGTCGATTTAGGGTTAGCAGTAGATGTATTTGCTTTTGTTCCTGGAGGTGTGCCACTCGGTCCTTGCGGCAAAGGAAGAACCTGCACTGTCGCTGTTGAACCACCATTCGTCGCAGGGCCCATCATCAAGCCCATGTAGAACCCCTGCGAGATTGCATAAGCGTTACACGCAAAGCCAAATATTGTAAGCGAAGCGAGCAAACGCTGGAGGTTCCGTAACATCATATCATGTTCCTTAAAGCTGAATGGCACTAGATTAAAAGAACAGAGCCAAGACCGCAAGGCTGATTAAGTTTTTAAACGAAGCCGCAACTCCCAAATCTTCCGCCCCTCTCTAATAGCCCGGTTTTCAAATTTACTGATGATCGGACGATAACAGGAACGCTCAGCGAATTGCCCCGCGCCTGCGACATTCACCAAACCCGCTTCGGCAGAAACCACTTTCATCATGTGTTTGGCATAATCTTCCCAATCCGTCGCGAGATGCAACTCTGCCTCGGGCTTTAGCTTGCGTAAAATCAGCTTGATAAAATCAGGCTGAATTAATCGTCGAGGATGATGTTTGCGCTTCGGCCACGGATCGGGAAAAAAGATTTGCACACCGGACAAGCTCGCATCAGGAATACACTTTTCTAGCACATCAATCACGTCAGTGTGAAAAATACGGATATTATTAACATTGTTTAATTGCATTCCCAGCAGCAACGCACCCACACCGGGCTTATGCGTTTCAATACCAATAAAATTTTTATCGGGATATGCCATCGCGGCTGCCAGTAACGATTGCCCCATACCAAAACCAATTTCCAACAACACGGGCGTATCCTTGTCAAAAACGCGTGCAAAATCAATCACGCCTCTTTCGAGCGACAAACCAAAGCGCGGCCATAACTCTTCATAAGCACGCTCTTGCGCACCCGTTAGACGACTATCTCGCCGCACAAAGCTGCGAATACGAAATTTATTTGGTGGAACCGACATGATTTACTCCAGCATCATATAAGACAGCCATATCTGGATTTAATTTTTCAACTTCTTCCTGAGTAAGCGCTAATGGCAGCAAAGGCGACATGGTGGATGCTTTGATGTAAAAATCACACTTGCTCGCGATAGTTTCACGATAATATGAACCGCCATAACCAACAAACCGATCCACCAGATCATAAACCACCATATCGTTCATGCCATCGCCAACATATAAAAGACGCTCATGTTGTTTTTTAAGTAATTCAACTATAGTGCGTTTGCCATCTTTATTTGCCACATATGCTTGATGATCATAATCAACATAATTACCTTTCTCGTCAAAAAAAACATCGACAGCGAAGACATTACTCTCTGGCACATTTAACTTTTGCGCAAAATCTTTAACGGCGGGATTAAGTCCGGCAGATAAAATATAAATGGTTTTACCTAAACTCTGTAATACGCGAATGACAGCATCAATATCCATTGTGCGTTTTGCATAATACATTTCGCCAACTTTTTTTATTTGCTGTTGTGTCGGCTTAATCAGGCTCATACGTTGTTGAAATAATTCTTTGGTAATACCGACTTGAGTCATGGCGTAATCAGTCAAGGCTTTTACTTCCTTGCCCACGCCATTCATATCGGCCAATTCATCGATACCTTCAATATGACTTAAGGTGCCGTCACAATCGAACAGAACAGCCTGTATTGAATGACTTAACTGCCATGCGTTTTTTCTCATTTCGTGCCCCAACCTCGATTTTTCGTATATACTACACAACACTGCTTTCTTGTTCAATTGATAAGGGAATCACCATGTTTCGCATTTTGACGCTCAACAATATTGCTGACGCGGGGCTAAAGATCTTCAACCCAGATAAATATACTTTAAGCAATAACATAGCCAATCCAGATGCGATAATTTTACGCTCGTTTAACATGCATGATTATACGATGCCCAAATCCTTACAGGTCGTCAGCCGCGCGGGCATAGGCGTGAATAATATTCCTGTTGAAACCATGACTAAACTTGGCATACCAGTACTCAACACGCCGGGCGCGAATGCTAATGCCGTGAAAGAACTCGTGATCACCAGCATGCTGCTTGCCTGTCGCAACATTTTGTCCGCCTGGCAATACACCAGTCATATCAGCGGCTCGGATACTGAAATTAATGCGCAAGTTGAAAAAGACAAGAAACAATTCTCTGGCTTTGAGTTAATTGAAAAAACACTGGGCATTATTGGTCTTGGACAAATTGGTGTGAAGGTGGCGAATGCCGCCGCCTCTTTAGGCATGAAGGTCATTGGTTACGATCCTGCCATGACAGTTGAAAACGCCTGGCAATTAAATCCCACTGTTAGTCAGGCTGAACATCTGGAACAAGTGCTACTTAATTCTGATTTTGTTTCTGTGCACGTGCCTTTAAATGATAAAACCAGAAAACTGCTGAATGCTGAACGCATTAACCTGATGCGCAGCAACGCTATTCTATTAAATTTTGCTCGCGAGGAAATAGTCGACAATCAAGCGCTGGTGGAAGCGCTAAATTCAGGTAAATTACATTATTATGTTTGCGACTTCCCCAATAATATTCTTAAAAATAATCCGCGCGTCATTTGCCTGCCACACCTGGGCGCGTCAACCAGCGAAGCGGAAGAGAATTGCGCGGTGATGGCGGCGCAGCAGATCAAACAATATCTTGAGCTTGGCACCATCAAAAATTCCGTGAATTTTCCCGCGGTCAGCATGCCAAAATCAGATGGTTATCGTTTGGCGGTGGTGAATGAAAACGTTCCCAACATGGTGGCGCAGATTTCTTCTGTTATTTCTGGAGAGAAAATCAATATTATCGATTTACTGAATAAATCACGGGAAAATGTTGCGTATAACCTGATTGATATTAATCAGCCGGTGTCGGAAAAATTATTGCGGGGGATTTCTTCTATTAAGGGAGTGATTAAAGCGAGAGGAATTTAACCGTCATCCCGGCTTTCGCCGGGACGACGCGCTTCTTTTATCAATTCCAAATAACTTTCAAACCTGACGCGGGACACCTTACCATTCTCGACCGCTTCCAGCAATTTACATCCCGGCTCTACCAAATGCCGGCAATCGCGGAATTTGCAGCCACTCAAATACGGCTTAAATTCTTTAAAACCACTGATAATCTCAGCAGCCGACACCGGCCATAAATTAAATTCGCGCACACCGGGTGAATCGATCAGCGCACCACCCGCAGGCAAATGATAAAGTCGCGTCGCGGTGGTGGTGTGTTTACCTGTACCTTTGGGCGAGACATCGCGCGTGCGAATATCCTGCTTCACGAGTTTGGAAATAAGCGAGGACTTACCGACGCCTGAAGGACCGACTAACACGGAGACATGATCTTGCAATAAAGCGGCAAGCTCATCCATGCCCTCACCAGTCACCGCGCTCGACAATATGACGTCATAAGCAATGTGACGATAAATCTGCAGCATGGCATCCACGTCATTGCGTACATTACTTTGCAGCAGATCAACCTTGTTTAGCACTACGATGGGACGTATGCCAAGAATTTCCGCCGCTACCGTATAACGATCAACCAGATAAGATGAAAACACTGGAGGAGGCGCCATAACGAGTAAAATCATATCGACATTGGCAGCGAGCGGGCGCATCTTGCCGCGATTATCGCCGCGTGCGAGCAGACTTCGCCGAGGCAGAATACCGGTGATGACCCCACCTTCACCCTCAACTTGCCAGCTAACCCGATCACCCACCACAGGCAAATCCTGGTTACGGCGCAGATGACAGGGGATTTCCTGACCATTATCCATCTCAACAGCCACACTGCTGCCGAAAGATGAAATCACAAGCCCATTTGCTGATTCTTTTTCGTTCTGCATATAATAGCTACTAATATTTGATGTCATTCCCGCGAAAGCGGGAATCTCCTGGAGATCCCCGTTTTCACGGGGATGACAAATGTTTAGAGGGTTATATCTTACATGAAAATCTATCTGGTCGGAGGAGCTGTACGCGATAAATTATTAGGCTGGGCAGTTAAAGAAAGGGACTGGGTGGTCGTTGGCGCGACAGTTAATGACATGCTAGACCTCGGTTACCGGCAAGTAGGCAAGGAATTCCCGGTATTTTTGCACCCCAAAACCAACGAGGAATATGCCCTGGCCCGCATGGAGCGCAAAACTGGCCCGGGCTACAAAGGCTTTGCTTTCGATACGTCGCCTAATGTCAGCCTGGAAGATGACTTAAGCCGCCGCGACCTCACTATCAACGCCATGGCGGAATCCGCCGAAGGTATGCTTATCGACCCCTTTCATGGCAAAGCAGATTTGGAAGCAAAGATATTACGACATGTCTCACCTGCCTTCGCCGAAGACCCGGTACGCATTTTACGTATTGGTCGTTTTTACGCCCGTTTCGCGCACCTGGGTTTTCATATTGCTCCCGAAACAGTAACCCTCATGCGCGACATGGTGCACGCCGGTGAAGTAAACGCGCTGGTCGCGGAGCGCGTATGGAAAGAACTGGAACGCGCGCTGGGCGAGAAAAATCCCGAGAAATTTTTTGAAGCGCTGCAATTGTGCGACGCGCTGGCAATACTATTCCCCGGACTTGATATGCAAGGAAGCGGCATAAAAGCCTTACTCGCAGCGACAACTTTAAGCGATCAACCCATTATTCGCTTCGCGGCCTTATTGCATGATATGCCAGATCCCAAAAAGAACCTCTCCGAACTCTGCAAGCGTTATCGCGCGCCGACTTTTTATCGCGAGCTCGCCACGCTGGTTGCTGTGCATCATGAAGAAGCGCTAGATTGTCGCCGTCTGAATGCGGAAGCATTGCTAAAACTATTTGGCGCACTCGATATTTATCGTCGAGAAGCACGTTTTCATGACTTCCTCACTGCATGTGAAGCTATCGCGAAAGCACGTCATGTCACCTTTGATAAAGAATGGCTACACCAAGCAGCACATGCCGCCCGCTCGGTAGACGTGCAGGCACTGATCGCCAAAGGATTAGAGGGACAATTATTGGCTGATGAGATACAAAAGTCTCGCCTGAATAATGTGAAATTGCTATTATCGCAAGACTAATCCCGCATGCTTATATATAAGGAGAATTACATGAGCCGTTTTGTTAAGACCATTATCAGTACAGCAGTCGCGCCTGCGCTTTTTTTAACCTCATCAGCCATTTTTGCTGCCACCGGAGCAGCGGCTACTGATAATACCAATGTTTCGCCCGCTGAACGTGCAAAAATCGAATCTGTGGTGCATAGCTATTTGACCCAGCATCCCGAAGTGATCGTTGAAGTCATGCAAATCCTGCAAAAGAAGCAATATGAAGAAGCCGAAAAAACCGTCAAACAAACTCAGCAATCCGTCGGCAAATATGTTGATGCATTATTCCATAATTCAAAAGACCCCGTCGCTGGTAACCCATCCGGCAGCATTACCGTCGTTGAATTCTTTGATTATCAATGCCCACACTGCGTAGACATGGCACCCGTGATGGATAGTCTTGCCAAAAACAATCCTAACGTGCGCATCGTTTACAAAGAATTCCCCATCCGTGGCCCTCAATCAGAATTCGCATCGCGTGTAGCACTTGCCGCTAACTTACAAGGCAAGTATATACCTGTTCACAACGCGATATTAACCGCCAATCAGCCACTGACAAACGACCTCATTTTAAGTCTCGCTAAAAATGCCGGCGCTGATGTAGACAAAATCAAAACTGACATGAACAGCAAAGCCATCGACGATCAAATCAAGGCTAACACCAAACTGGCCCAGGATCTGAAACTGTTCGGCACCCCTGCATTCTTCATCGGCAAAACCAATACCAAGAACGCAGTAACCTATGTTCCTGGACAAATGAACCAGGCGCAGATGGATAAAGCGATTAGTGACGTTGGTTAATGAATAACTGAACTTGAACGGCGGACCGGGAGACTCTGTTTCTTTTTCGCAGCGCAGCGAGAAAAAAAACAGATCTACCGGGCCGTGGTT
>DAIDIB010000061.1 GCA_027459575.1 Gammaproteobacteria bacterium
GACTGGAAAATAAATCACACATACGATACATTTCAGTTCTTATCACCAACAGGGTCATTCGCCGTGAATGCCCGACAAAACATGTTTTGCCGTGTACATCTATGCTACGATTGCCTGGCTTCAAAGCCCGTCTGGCGCCTGGGTCACTGGGGGCTTCGTGCAATGCCTCAACTCTGAGCAGTATCCTAACATGTCCACCAACCAACTACTCGACACCCTAAAAAACATCAACGCCATCATCATCGACAGCCACATCGTTTACACCTCCGGCAAGCATGGTTCAGCTTACATCAATAAAGACGCCATTTACCCACACACCGAAATCACTTCACAACTCTGCCAGCACATCGCGCAACAATTCGCGAACAGCAACGTCGACGTAGTACTCGCACCCGCCATTGGCGGCGTGATTCTCTCGCAATGGATAGCGCATCATCTAACAAAACTAACTGGCCGGACAGTTTACGGCGTATATGCTGAAAAATGCGAAGCGCCAGATTATTTTGTCATCAAGCGTGGTTATGACAAATTGTGTCAAAACAAACGCGTACTCGTCGTAGAAGACATGCTAACCACCGGCGGCACAGTGAAAAAAGTTGTCGCTGTCGCGCGTAAAATCCCCTGCGATATCGTTGGCGTCGCCGCCCTCTGCAATCGCGGTGGCATCACCGCGCACGATCTTGGCGATGTGCCAACGCTTTACTCCCTCGCCAACATCAAACTCGAAGCGTGGGATGAACAAGATTGCCCGTTATGTAAAGCTAATAAGCCCATCAATACTGATGTTGGTAAAGGTAGAGAATGGTTGAAGGCCAGAGTGTAGCCCGGATGAATGCTTTTCTCATCCGGGGTTCGATAGCTGCCGCTAACGCGCCCGGATTAAGCGTCGTCCCGGCGAAAGCTGGGATCCAGTCCTATTAATCCGGGGTAAAAATATCAAATTTCCTTATTTAACTGTTTCCTTCTGTAGCTTAATCAACTCCGCGATTCCCTGCTTCGCTAACACCAACATCGCATCTAACTCATGTTGCTCAAACGTTTCCTTTTCTGCGGTGCCTTGAATCTCGATAAACCCACCACGTTCCGTCATAACAAAATTCATATCGGTATCCGCAGTAGAATCTTCCGCGTAATCTAAATCCAGGATTGGCTCACCCGCAAAAATACCCGTCGAAATAGACGCCACAAATTGTTTAAATGGATCAGCCGCTAACGTCGTTTTCTTTTTCAAAACCTGCAGCGCGTCATACAACGCTACACATCCACCCGTAATCGACGCGGTACGTGTTCCACCATCCGCCTGAATCACATCGCAATCCACCACAATGGTATTTTCACCCATCGCTTTTAAATCCACCGCCGCGCGTAGTGAGCGGCCAATCAGTCGCTGAATTTCCTGCGTGCGTCCCGTCTGTTTACCTTTAGCCGCTTCACGTTGCATACGTTCATTCGTCGAGCGTGGCAGCATGCCATATTCGGCTGTTACCCAGCCTTGGCCTTTGTCTTTTAAAAAAGACGGCACGCCTGAGGTGAGGCTGGCGGTGCAAATCACCTTGGTATCGCCAAATTCCACCAATACCGAGCCCTCGGCATGGCGGGTATAGTGACGGGTCAATTTAATAGGGCGTAAAGCATTGTTTGCTCGTTGGCTTGGGCGCATCTTGTTTTCTCTTATCTTAATGTTATTGGAGTGCGCGCTAAATTACACTAAATCAAGCACTTATTCAATTTGAGAATATTTTTTTGCCCAATTAATGTTGTCTTAAGCTTAGATCAATAGAATAATAGTTATCATTATTATTAAACGGGAGTGGGTGAAACTATGCTGCGCAGAATCGAGATCGATTTAACCCAGCCTTTGTTAGATCAAGTTGGTTATATTCAAACTATGGTCGCATTTGCGCATGCAGCCGACCAGAATGCCGTGAAAAAATCACGTCTACGCTTGCAAGCAAAAAAAGTCGCTGCTGATAAAGCAATTATTATCAACGACAGCGAAATCAAAGCGCTGATGAAGCGTTTGGCTATTGATGAATATTACGAAGCGGGTTCGCGAGCACCAAAATATACTATTGAAGATGTAACAAAAAAACCAAAAACACAAAGCGATGTTTTCACCCGCAACAAGGGGTGGTTTAGTTTTGGTGTGGGTATGTCTGCCTTGGCAGGTGGTGGTCTTGGCGCTTATTTATTGGTGGGTTTTGCAGCTTCATGGCTTGGAGGCCCTGTCGGGGCTTTAGCGTACGCGATAGCTGTTGGTGTTGGCGCTGCTGCTTTCTTTGCTGTGAGTGCTATTACCGCGGGTATTATTTATCTTGTGAAAAGTAAAAACGAGCAGGCGCAGTTAGATCAGCAGCAAAGTGACACCTCAAAGGCAGAATCGTTTGTAGGAAGCGTGATTGAGATGTCACCCAGGATTGTTGAAATTGACAGACAAGTTACTGATGAAATTGCGAAAATTAACGCAAAGGTGAAAAGTTTTCACGACAAAATTGATGACGTTGCTGCTCATTTTAAAGATGTTTTGATAGATGGCGAGAAGGATGTTCTGGATGCAGAAGGTAAAGTGAAGCAAGGCTTCCTAAGCAGATGGAAAGCGCAAACACCTATACTACCTGATGCTAATCAAAAGCTTAATATAATACATATTGAAGCTACTCATCACTGTCGCATGGGTGAAAGTGTACCTAAGTTTGATGTGAATGTTGCAGATAGAATAGCAAGTAGCTCTTGGGAAACGAAAGAATTAGTTGAAGGCAGCTTTGATACAGCACTAGATGAGGTTAAACGGCAATGTGCTCAGCGATTTATTAGCCAAAAATTTAGCCCACTGGTAAAAGAAATTAACGAAAATGTTGATTTATCAGGTGCCAAATCCAAACAATGGTTGCTAACTGGTATACAGGAAGCTCGTGATATGTTATCTGATCCAGCGAAAATTAAACTTAAGTCTTGTGCTGATATCATTAAAATGGTTGATGCGGCCTTCGAACTTGCACAGCAAGCGTATAAGCAAGTGCATGCACAACAAATTGCAAAAGCAGAAGTAAAAGTAGATGTAAGAGCAAAAGCAGCAAAACTTGCTGGTGCAGTTCCCCCTGCTCCAGTTGCGGTTCCCCCTGCTGCTAACGTCACTACGGACGTGGCAAGGAAGAGTGTATTCGCCGTAGAAGGAGCCAAAAAGGCACCACACGCAGTGTGCAGAACTCCATTCTTCCAAGAACCTGATTTAATTCATGATATTAAAACTGAAGATATGGCTGCCAGTGCTTTTGGCCAGGCTTCAAAAACCGCGCAAAAATATCGTTAGTCGTAGCCCGGACATGTTTTTTATGTCCGGGAATGTGCTTTGTCTAAACACCGCTCCCGGACATAAAAAACATGTCCGGGCTACATTAAATCAATCACTTACACAAAATAAGAATATTTTTTGCTCAATTAATGCTGCCTTAAGCTTTATTAGATAGAATATTGCCATCATTATTATTAAACGAGAGTGGGTGAAACTATGTTGCGAACAACTGAAATTGTAATCGATGTGTACGCGGATTTAGACTCGCAGATAGCAGATATTCTAAATAAGGTTGAAGCGGCCAAAGCTGAAGGTGAACGAATTCGTTTGGTGCGATATAGACGTCAGTCTTTAGATCATGCAAATGCTACGTCTGAAGTGGCTAAAATTAGTGACGCTGTTATCAAGGCGCTCGTATATAGACTTGAAATAGATGAATACGCGATAAAAGAGCATTTTAGTCATGAAAAAGCAATGGTTCAGTTTACTTATGACGATCTAAACAAAAAAGACGAAAGTAATTTCTTCACCCGCAACTGGTACAAATTTACGGCCGCAGTTGGTATTCCAACCGCAGCGGCTGGTGTGCTCGGTGGTATTTTCCTTGCCGGCTTCGCCGCTTCCTGGTTAGGTGGCCCAGTTGGCGCAGCAGCCTATCTTTTGGCTGCGGCTATTGTCGCTGTGCCTGCTTTGGTGATTGGTTCCATCATTGCTTCTGCTGTTTACTCTTACAAGAGCGGCAAAGAAGCGGTTGAGTTAGCACAGCATTGCGAAGATATAGCTCAAGAATTAAAAACAGTTAATGATGCTATTCAAACGGTCAAATCACGCGCGGTTAAAGCAAAAGGAGTGGCTGATGAGAAGGCTTCTCAGGCAGCCAGAGCAGTTGCTGAAAAAATTAATGATATTAAGAAATTTCCGGCAGATTGCATCTCAGAAGAAGCTGGTAAGGAACTTGATGGAGAGCAAATACGTGCTACGGGTGACGTGGCGGTTCGTCTTGCGGAAATACGTTTTAAGGTAATTAAACAAGCTGCAGCGGAAGCCTATATCAATAACAACTTTAATAAGTTACAAGCTGATCTAACAACAAATCTAGAGTTACCGCTACTTGATAAAGAAAAATCCAAACAAGTAATAGGCGAACTGAAAACTGAAATTGAGGACAAGCGTACAGCCTTGCTTAGCCAAGTTGCTGACTGGATTAACAGAAAGATGCCGTCTGATAATATAATGAAAAAAGTTAATGATGCTTATAAACATCAATTTGCTCAACGATTAGCAGCTGTTATTAATCATGCTTTATATGCGGGTAACGGCGTGACGTTCAGAAAAGAATTAGAATCTGATCCTCTCGCGTTGGAGGCATGTGATAAAGTATTGGCTAAATACGAAGAACAAGCGAGAGTGAAAGTCAATGCGCTAGCTAGTGAATTTGAGAAAATTGCAATAGCTGATTTACCGGCGCGTGAACAGCAAGAAAAGGAAGCTGCGGCAGCTTTTAACAAGCAAATGAACGAAGAGTTGGATGCCATGTTGGAGCCTGATGCATTGCAAGCGGCGCGAGAGGCAAAAACAAAGGCTGATTTGCAAGAAGCATTCCAGACCATTGAAGCGATACAGCCAATGATAGACGCATTAAAAGCGTCAAGCCCAATAAGTCCTCCGGCTCCAGCAGCTATAGAAAAGAAGGCTGAAAAGGAAAAAGGGTTCGGAAGCTTTTTAGGTGCTGTGTTCGGTGCTGGTCGTTCAAAAGATAAGAGTGCGTCAGTTACTGGCAAGCCAGGCAGTTCCGCGCCGGGGTTCAATAATCAATAATAATAATTAACAGCTTAGTTGATACCCACCTAAAAGGGCTGAGACTTGAAAATTCGGGTCTCAGCCCTTCTTTTATCCGGTATGACTATTTGATCGTCTGACGATAAAACAGTCAGTTATTGCTATTGCTTCCGATATTCGACTATCAGCTTGCGACCATTTCGATATGCATATCGGTTCAGTCTTGACCATTTCGACATGCATGATATAATGGTCAAATGAAGCGAATATATGAATCAGTCATTGCATACCACCTGGCGCATAATGAACAAATGGCGTTTTTACCTGGGCCAAGGCAGGTAGGGAAAACAACGCTAGAAAAACAGGCGCACGTGTTAAGCGAACAATATAAATATTTTAATTGGGATATCGTGCGTGAACGCGAACAGATACTGTCTGGTAATGAAGCTATCGTATCTGGATTGCCACTTCAGGTAATGGGATCACAAAAACCAATTATTGCCTTTGATGAAATACACAAGTACAAACATTGGCGAAATTTTCTGAAGGGTTTTTATGATGAATATAAAGATGACGTGAATATATTGGTAACAGGTAGCGCCAAGCTCAATGTGTTAAGACGAGCGGGCGATAGTTTGATGGGGCGCTACTTCCTTTATAGGGTCCATCCATTATCCGTTGCTGAAATCATGCGTGCCACTTTGCCAGAAAAAAATGTTTCAGCGCCAATGAGCATATCTGATGACGATTTTGCTGCATTATATGAGTTTGGTGGATTTCCTGCTCCGTTTCTTAAGCGTGACAAGCGATTTTATAATCAGTGGCAACAGTTACGTCAGCAACAATTAATTCGAGAAGATATTCGTGATTTGGCGCAAATCCATGAGTTGGCGCAGCTAGAAGTGTTGGCGCTCATTTTGCAGCAACAAACAGGCCAGTTAACTGACTATCAGAGCCTATCGAAAAAAATTCAGGTGTCGGATCAGACTATCAGGCGTTGGATTAAAGTGCTTGAGTCTTTTTTTTATTGTTTCACGATTAAGCCATGGTCTAAAAATGTGACACGTTCGTTGATAAAGCAACCTAAAATATATTTATGGGATTGGTCTCTAATAGCTGATAAAGGTGCCAGAGTAGAAAATTTCGTTGCGTCGCATTTGTTAAAAGCCACCCATTTTTGGACGGATACAGGATTGGGTAAGTACGAACTGTATTATTTACGCGATAAAGAGAAGCGCGAAGTTGATTTTCTGATTACGCAAAATAACGCGCCATGGCTGATGGTTGAAGTGAAAAGTAGCGCCAATGAACCGCTTAGCTCCAGCTTATTACATTTTCAATTACAGCTTAATGCGCCACATGTATTACAGGTGGCTTTTGATATGCCGTATCAGGATAAAGATTGTTTTAGTCTCAAAAAACCTATGATTGTGCCGCTTAAAACGTTCTTATCACAATTGGTGTAGATGAGTTTATTCTTTAATCACTCCATTCAGCAATTCGATTGACACCCACCTAAAAAGGGCTGAGACTTGAAAATCCGGGTCTCAGCCCTTATTTATTTAAGAACGTCGTCCCGGCTTTTGCCGGACGTATGCCCAACCTCATTGGAGTGATAGAGTTAGGAGAATCAAATTGGCAGAAATTCAGTTACACGGCACTACAATCGTGTCCGTGCGCCGCAATGGCACCGTCGTCGTCGGCGGAGATGGGCAGGTGACCCTCGGTCACACTGTCATGAAAGCTAATGCCCGTAAAGTACGCCGATTGTACAATAACAAGATTTTAGCTGGTTTCGCAGGCGGTACGGCCGATGCGTTTACCCTGTTTGAACGATTTGAAGCCAAGCTGGAAACGCATCAGGGCAATTTGGTGCGCTCCGCCGTTGAGTTGGCCAAAGATTGGCGCACAGATAAAATGTTGCGTCGATTAGAAGCAATGTTGGTGGTGGCAGATGCCAAGGCCTCTCTCATCATCTCCGGCAATGGCGATGTTATCGAGCCGGAAAATAGCTTGATTGCGATAGGCTCAGGTGGTCCTTATGCCAAATCCGCGGCGCTTGCGCTAATGGAACATACCGAGCTGGATGCTAAAAGTATCACAGAAAAGGCGCTTGATATCGCCGCTTCTATTTGTATTTACACCAACAAAAATTTCACCATTGAAACACTTGAGTCATAACGATAAGAGAATGCAATTATGGCAGCAATGATTCCGTATACCCCCACCCCCGCAGAAATTGTGCAAGAACTCGACAAGCATATTATCGGCCAGGCCGAAGCGAAACGCGCCGTCGCCGTGGCCTTGCGTAACCGCTGGCGACGAATGCAGTTAGCCTCACCTTTGCGTGATGAGATTATGCCAAAAAATATTTTGATGATCGGGCCAACCGGCGTGGGCAAAACCGAAATCGCACGACGACTGGCGAGATTGGCAGACGCGCCATTTATTAAAGTGGAAGCGACTAAATTTACCGAAGTCGGTTACGTGGGGCGCGACGTGGAATCCATCATTCGTGATCTGGTCGACGTATCCATCAAAATGATTCGCGAAAAAGAAATCGCCAAAGTGAAATCGTTAGCGGAAGCGGCGGCGGAAGAACGCATTTTGAACGCCTTAATCCCACCCGCGCGTGGCAGTTTTGCTGGCGAGCCGTTGGAGCCCAAAGAAGATAACAGCACGCGTCAACTATTCAGACAGAAATTACGCGATGGTTTACTCGACGATAAAGAAATCGAACTGGAAGTCGTGACTTCCGGCATGGTGGCGGAAATTATGGCGCCTCCAGGCATGGAAGAGATGACTAATCAGTTGCAAAGCATGTTTCAGAATTTAGGCCCTGGCCGTAAGAAAATGCGCAAGATGAAAGTGGAAGACGCGAAAAAGATTTTGCGCGAAGAAGAAGCGACTAAATTGGTCGATAACGAAGAAATTAAAGCGCGTGCGATTGAGGCAGTCGAGCAGGGCGGTATTGTGTTTCTTGATGAAGTAGACAAAATTGCCAAGCGTTCAGAATATGCTGGCGCGGATGTATCGCGCGAAGGCGTGCAACGTGACTTACTGCCATTGATTGAAGGCTCAACCGTGTCCACCAAGTTTGGCATGGTGCGTACCGATCATATTTTATTTATCGCATCAGGCGCGTTTCATTTCGCCAAACCATCGGATTTAATTCCTGAGCTGCAAGGCCGTCTGCCAATACGTGTGGAATTAAAATCACTGACCACAGAAGATTTTATGCGTGTGTTAACTGAGCCAGAAGCCTCACTGACTGAACAGTACGTGGCGTTGATCGGCACTGAAGGTGTGAATATTACCTTCGCCCAAGATGGCGTGCGTCGTATCGCGGAAATTGCTTGGCATGTTAACGAACGCGTGGAAAATATCGGCGCGCGGCGTTTGCATACCGTGCTAGAACGCTTGCTGGAAGAAATTTCGTATACCGCGTCGGAGATGAAAGATCATCAGTTGACGATTGACGCTGATTATGTGGATAAGAAGTTGCATCATTTGGTGAAAGATGAAGATCTTAGCGGATATATTTTATAATATGTAGCCCGGATGAGTGCTTTTCTCATCCGGGGTTATAATATCAGCGTGCATATAAATACAGGAAAAAAACCATGGACAAAGAAGCAGGAAAAAAAGCCGCAGCAGAAGCCGCGCTCGACTACATCAAAGACGACATGATCGTCGGTGTCGGCACCGGCTCCACCGTCGAATACTTCATTAACGCCCTGCAAAAAGTAAAAAGCAAAATCGACGGCGCCGTGGCAAGTTCCATCGCTACTGCCAATAAATTAAAAGCGCTATCCATCCCCTTGGTCGATTTAAACTCCGTCACCGATCTACCCATCTACGTAGACGGCGCCGATGAAGTAAACAGCGCCAGACAAATGATCAAAGGCGGAGGCGGCGCGTTAACCCGCGAAAAAATTATCGCCACCGTCGCGAAAAAATTTGTCTGCATCGCTGATCAGAGCAAGCAAGTAGATATACTCGGAAATTTTCCAGTTGCTGTCGAAGTCATTCCCATGGCGCGCAGCTACGTGGCGCGTGAATTAGTGCAACTAGGCGGTGATCCCGTATACCGCGAAGGTTTTATCACCGACAACGGCAACGTGATTCTGGACGTTTTTAACTTAAAACTTCTAGACCCGCGTAAAATAGAAGAAAAAATCAAAGCCATCGTCGGCGTCGTCGAAAGCGGCATTTTCGCTGAGCGCACGGCAGATGTGGTGTTGATTAAGTAGTTTAAATACTTTTCAAAGCTAATTGCATCGTAAGACAATCATCCGGAAACGCGGCCAGGATTTTTTTGTCAGCGGTTACTAAAGGCATTTCAAGTTTTCTTGCCAAGGCAACAAATTCGCAATCATAGGCGGAGCATGAAGAGCGTCTCACTAATTCCAGAATGTCAGACGATGAAACGGTATGTTCATCCCCCTGCATGAGTCGTTCAGCTTGCTTCATTAAATTAAGTGCGTCCTGATAAGAAAGAATTTTTTTACGTAGATATAATGCTAATACATTACGAAATTCTGATCGCCACAGAATTGGCGCGCTCCAGACGGGATATTGTTTAAGGAGTGCTTCTGCTTCATGTGAATATTGACCTTCCAAAAAAAGATAAGCAATCGTATTTGTATCAACAACAATCATTCCCGCCCTCTATTTTTTGCCGCATCTAATTGTTTTTGCGTCAGGCGAATCTTCGCGGTTTTAGCTCGGAATCCACGGGCTTCTTTCAGTATCATTTCCACGTCGGTATGGCTACTTTTAACCGCCTGCTCAAGACTGAAAATGATTTCACTATTGAGACTGCGACGATGCAGCTCAGCTTGATGTTTAAGGGTTTTATAAAGAGTATCGGGAATGTTTTTAATGGTCAGGGTGGTCATCTGCTAGCCTCCAAAATGGAACCATAATGGAAGTATAGCAGATAAGTGTGAGAAGTTGAAGCTATATCGGATACCAGATCATCTGCACCGAATTTCCATCCGGATCGGCGCAATAAAAACTGCGCGTGCCATCGCGATGATCTTTGGGCGCCGCGAGGATTTTTACATCGTTATTGCGTAAATAATCATGCCAGAGTTCCACATCTTCGCTTTTAGCCAAAAAGAATCCGAGGTGATCAAGGTGTTGATGCTTCGCCGGCACAAAATCCGCGGCAGCGCGATGTAACGCCAGGTTATCCGTGCCAGAACTTAAATAAATATTATCCGCATCGGGTTGCCAGACAATTTTTAAACCGAGCAATTCGTAAAATTTAACGCAGGCTTCCAGATTTTTGGAATACAAAGCGAGATGTCGTAATCCTAAAGTTGATGTTGGTTTTTGCATTTGTATTAATTCCTCTTTTAGGTATGTCGTCCCGGCAATTTACCGCGTCGTCCCGGCGAAAGCCGGGATCCAGTGTCTTTACATCTACTTCAACTGCTGCCTCATTTTCTCAATCACCGCCCTATAATCCTTCTGGCCAAAAATCGCAGAACCTGCAATAAACATATCCGCGCCTGCTTTAGCTATCTCGCCGATATTGTCAACTTTGACACCGCCATCCACCGCGATATGAATATCGCGTTTATTCACATCAATCAATTTACGCAGTGCTTTGATTTTCTCAAAAGAGGTGGGAATAAACGATTGCCCACCAAAACCTGGATTAACCGACATCACCAACACCAAATCAATTTTATCCCACACATACTGCAAGCAATCTAAAGTCGTGGCAGGATTCAAGGCCAATCCTGCTTTGCAGCCATGCTTTTGTATCAGTGATAAACTTCGGTCTACATGCTCAGAAGCTTCCGGATGAAAAGTAATGTGGCTCGCGCCTGCTTCGGCAAACTCGGTAATTAGCCGATCAACCGGTCGTGTCATCAAATGCACATCGATAGGTGCCTTGATGCCATATTTGCGCAGCGCCTCACAAACCAAAGGGCCAACGGTTAGATTAGGCACATAGTGATTATCCATCACGTCCAAATGGAGCATATCCGCGCCAGCGTCAAGAACAGCCTGCGCATCCGCGCCTAAATTCGCGAAATCCGCGGAGAGCAGTGAGGGGGCGATAAGGTGATGTGGCATAAAAATGTCCTTTTGACCGGTCATCGCCACCCCCCGTTTAAAACATTCGGGGGCAGGCTGTGACGAAATTATTAATATTATAATTGATTCCCGCTTTCGCGGGAATGACATATATTATGCAAATATGGCTATCAAATGGTAATGAAGAAATGAGACAAAACTATCTAATCCCAGCAGGAATCTTCCTCCTCTCCCTCTTCCTTTTCACCTGGGGTTTAAATACCCAGGAAATCACCAGTTTCGACTCGCGCTTCTATCTCTTCGCCGAAGAAATGTGGCGCAACGGCATGAGCTGGTTTCCAACTACCTATAACCAGCCCTATCCTGATTACCCCGTCACCTCAACAATACTTATTTATTTAGTCGCCAAGCTGGTCGGGGGTCTAAACAAGCTGGTAGCAGTTTTGCCAAGCGCCATCGCCGCCGCATGGACCGTTGTACTGACATTTCGCATCGGCAACTTGCGCGACCGAAACTGGGGATTGATCGCAGTCTGTTTCACTCTGATGACACTTATGTTTCTAAAATGTGCGCGTGGGATTTCACTGGATATGTATCCTACCATGGTTACTGCGTGGTGTTTTTATTTGTGTAGCCCGGATGCGTTTTTTGCATCCGGGAACAGGGGTGATAGAAATCTCGCTCCCCGGGTGCAAAAAACGCACCCGGGCTACATTTTTTTATTACTTGCCCTTAGCTTCGCCTTCCGTGGCCCTATAGGCTTAGTCATGCCAGCCGGTGTCGTGTGCAGTTACTATTTGCTTGATAGCCAATGGAAAAAATTAATTTTATTTGGTATTGGTGCATTGTGCGTATTAGCCGCATGTACCGCGTTATTATTTTTAATGGCTTATCACACAGATGGCGCGACATTTCTGCAAGACGTGATACGCATGCAAGTAGCAGGGCGCATAGATAACCCATATCAGCCAATTTATTTTTATTTCACTAACAGTCTCGGCAATTACGCGATTAGTTATCCGTTGGCAGTGTTTTTTATATTATATCTGTTGATAAGGGCTGTCATCCCCGCGAAGGC
>DAIDIB010000062.1:0-248 GCA_027459575.1 Gammaproteobacteria bacterium
CCACCAATGGTAAACAGAATAATAAAGCCAACCGCGAACAACATCGGGGTTTCAAAAGTTAGCGAACCGCCCCACATGGTGGCAATCCAGTTAAACACTTTGATGCCCGTTGGTACTGCAATCAACATGGTGACATACATAAAGTACAACTGTGTTCCCAACGCCATACCCGCGGTGAACATATGATGTCCCCACACGATATAGGAAAGGAAAGCAATCGCAGCCACCGCGCCAACCATGAACTCATA
>DAIDIB010000062.1:258-11876 GCA_027459575.1 Gammaproteobacteria bacterium
TCCATGCCAACGGCAAACATGTGATGTGCCCAGACGACAAACCCAATAAATCCAATCGCAACCATAGCATAGACCATGCCTAAGTATCCAAAAATGGGTTTGATAGCAAAGGTTGATATCACTTGGCTTATTACCCCAAAGGCAGGAAGAATCATGATGTAAACTTCTGGATGACCAAAGAACCAGAATAAATGTTGGAACATGACAGGATCACCACCACCCGCGGCATTAAAAAAACTGGTGCCGAAATGACGGTCAAATAGCACCATGGTGACCACACCCGCCAACACCGGCATCGCACCGATGAGCAAAAATGCCGTGATAAACCATGACCAAACGAAGAGTGGCATACGCATCCAGGTCATACCGGGCGCGCGCATGTTAATAATAGTCGCGATAATGTTAATAGCACCCAGGATGGAGGAAATACCCATCATATGTATCGCAACGATTAAGTAATCTGTACTCGGCGGCCCGTACAGCGTTGAGAGTGGCGCGTACATGGTCCAGCCAAAATTTGGACCACCGCCTTGAATGAATAAAGAAATAGTCAGCAGTGTGAAAGCAAATGGCAATAACCAAAAACTCCAGTTATTCAAGCGTGGCAATGCCATGTCTGGCGCGCCAACCATCATCGGCACCATCCAGTTTGCCAACCCTACGAAGGCAGGCATGATGACACCGAAAATCATCACCAGACCATGAATTGTCACCAATTCATTATAAAAGTCTGGGTTAAAAAGATGCGCGCCCGGCTGAAATAATTGCGCACGAATGAGCAATGCGAGCGTGCCACCATAAAACAACATAAACAAGCTGAGAAACAAGTACAACGTACCAATGTCTTTATGGTTGGTAGTAAACAGCCAACCCTTAGCCCATGCCCCAAAGCCATGCTTCATCGAATGATGATGTGGAGCCTCATGTTCATCGTGTGAGTGAAGCTGAGCGTCGTGATGTTCGTGATGTGTCATGAATAAGTTCCCCTACTATTTTTGCTGACGCGCAGCTTTGATTTCTTCTGGTGTAACCAAAGTACCGGTGTTATTGCCCCATGAATTACGCTCATAGGTAATAACATCAGCGATGTCTTGATCGTTAAGCTGATCTTTGAATGCCTGCATGGCGGTGCCTGGTTTACCATTCATCACTCTATTGATGTGTTCTGCAACTGGGCCAGTGGCGATTGGGCTGCCTTTTAGTGCCGGGAAGGTTGGCGGCATGCCAGTACCGGCTGGTTGATGGCAAACAGCGCAAGTGGTGGTATAGACTTTTTCACCACGGGCGATAGCGGCTTTTAGAGCATCTGCTGGTGACAGTTTTTCCGCTGGCGCTGCGGGTGCAGTGGCAGCCGAAGAAGCAGTAGTAGCGGCAGGCGCAGCCGAGGCTGGCACTGCTGAAACTTTGCCAGATGGCTTCGTCGCTAACGCTTCGCTCATGGATTTACCATCGCGCAACGCCTTAATTTGCGCTGGCTGTACTAAATCACCTTTATTATTTCCGAACGCATTGCGCTCATAAGTAATAATCGACGCGATCTCAGCATCGCTTAATTGTGCTTTGAAAGCTTGCATCGCAGTACCCGATTTACCGTTGAACACGATATCCACATGTCCTGCCAGATCACCTGTCGCAATCTTGCTGCCTTTCAATGCAGGGAAGGTTGGTGGCATGCCCACACCACCTGGTTGATGGCAAGCAGCGCAAATATGCGAATACACCTGCTCACCTTTTGCCATTAACTCTTTCATTGTCCAGACTTTATTAACTTCCGCTGCGGCCGCGGCACCGCCGCCTTTTTGCTGTGCGATCCAGTCTTTATAGCCTTGCTCACTCATAGCAATGACAACAATTGGCATGAACGCATGGTTAACGCCGCAAAGCTCAGCGCACTGGCCAAGATAAGTGCCGGGCTTGTCAATGCGCGTCCAGGCTTCATTAATAAAGCCAGCGATAGCATCACGTTTAATACCCAGATCAGGCACCCACCACGCATGGTTTACATCATTAGATGTCACAAGGAAACGTATTTTTTTATGGATTGGGACAACAAGAGGATGGTCGACTTCGCGTAAATAATCCCTACCCTTTGGCGCCTTGTTCTCTCTTTGATCAAGAGGAGTAGAAAGATCGCTGAAGAAGCTCAAGCCATCTTCCATATATTCGTAATGCCACTTCCATTGATAGCCGGTAATTTTAATAGTGACATCTTCTTTTGCATCATCGTACATATTCAACAAAACGCGTGTCGCAGGAACAGCCATGCAGATAAGAATAATAACTGGCACAATCGTCCATGCGATTTCGAGCACCGGATGGGAGTGAAAATGTTTCGCCACCGCCCCTCGGGATTTACGGAAATGATACATGGCGTAAAACATGGCGCCGAATACCACGATGCCTATCGCGACACATACCCAGAAAATAAGCATGTGCAATTCGTAGATATCGTGACTGATGGGGGAGACGCCAGGCGTCAGATTAAGAGCCATTTCAGCATGAGCTGAGCTGCTTGCAGCGAGTAATGCAAACAAGGTAGATTGTACGCTTCGCACGTTATTTCCTTTTTGAAGGTTTTTTCTAATTGGCGAATTATAGCGGCACTTTGTTACGATTAAAACCATGGGATTAAGAAAATTATGCAAAATGTTAATCAAGACACTGTCATGTCATCGCTCGCGGGTGAGTTACTGAAAGAAAAACGTACAGCGAGACGCTGGAAAAATGTACGATTTATTGCCTGGTTTCTGTTAATAGCCTATATCGCGGTTAATATCTTCAATTATATGAATGGCTCGACCAAGAGCTCAGCGCTGTTCGATGGCAAATACGTTTCCCTTATTCGACTGGATGGCATGATTGCCCCAGGCAGGGACTTTTCCTCCGATACCGTTGTGCCAGTTCTAAAAGAAGCGTTCAGCGACAAAAAAGCCGAAGGTGTGATCATCGACATTAACTCTCCGGGCGGCACGCCTGTGCAAGCAGCTATTATTCACGATGCCATCATGACCTTTAAAAAACGCTATCATAAAAAAGTGATTATCGTGGGTGAAGACTTGTTAACGTCAGGCGCTTATTACGTCGCGGTCGCGGGGGATAAAATTTACGTCAACCCAAACACCCTCACCGGCTCGATCGGCGTCATCATGAAAGGTTTTGGTTTTGTCGACCTCATCAAAAAATTAGGTATCGAACGTCGCGTGTATATCGCCGGCACAGATAAAGATCGCCTCGATCCTTTCTTGCCGCAAAATCCTGATGACTTGAAAAAAATTCAGGATGTCATCGCCGAAGTGCATGGTAATTTCACACAAGCGGTACTCGAAGGGCGCAAAGGAAAATTACAAGGCGACCCGCAAAAATTATTTAGCGGTGATTTCTGGTCAGGACAAACCGCGCTTAAACTTGGCTTGGTAGATGGCCTTGGCGACTTGCTGGGTGTAATGGAGAAGGAATTTAATACCTCGCATTATCAGGAATATGGTGAATCCAATCCCCTGCTGCGTTTGCTAGGCGGACAACTTAATAGCGCGCTGGATTCGGTGTCGTATTTGTATGCCTAACTTGGTTTCCCCGGACATAAAAAACATGTCCGGGGGTTTTTAATGCGTCTGCTGCCAGTGCGTTCTCTTCTCACACGCGGGTTTTCTATATACCTTATGCGGTCTGGGTCGCACACCACAGCTAGCGTCTTTGTACATAGGATACGCCTGGCACAGCGAATAGTGACTGGCGCGGTCGAACCAGATTGGGATGATGGTAGCGTCGCCGCTTTGATATTGCGACAGCATGTTTGGCGTGCCGAAGAAGTAAACGCTGCTGCTGCCAGTTGAGGAGGCGTAAATTTTGCCGCGTGCGGTGACGTTGATGTGTGATTGTCCGTTCGCGCGCACATACGCGCTGTTTGCAATTAAATCGCGACCGTAAAATTGCGAAGCGCCGGATGTTTCCACATAAAGATCTTCCGTACTACCAGCAAGCCCCACCATCGCCCTGCCACTCTCATACACGTACAAACTGCCGCTGCGCACGCAATACCCAAATACGCGGGTATTATCTTTAGCTTTAATTTCGCGAATAGCTGGACTGCCAACCATACCTATCTTGCCGGTGCCTTCGGCATAAATTTTCACGTCGCCGCCGTTCGCGCCGATAATATTAATATCGTTGCGACCTGAATGAGTGATGCTGCGCAAACCAATACTGCCGCTCACATTGACGCCGCCATTATTAGTGGTGGTAATATCAAGTGATGGTGTCGTCGCGCCAAACACGCTGATCGTGCCCTCGCCATTTTGTATCACTCGACGCAAGTTCATATTACCCGCCAGATAAATTTTGCCAGAGCCCCTCGAGGTAATATCCAGTCCGGTACTGCGCAGTTGCCGTCCTTCGATGCGGCCACAACCCATTTGTGTGAGACTGGTAAGATTCGCCACGCCAATGCGCACAATCACATTGCAGAGTTTCTTCGATCCTTTACTTACCGCACGAATGCACAAGGTATCACCCTGCACTTCTACCGCCACATCCCGCACTTCTGCATTGGGCCCATATAAATAAACACTATTAGCTTCATAAGTGCCGAATAGCTGCACCTGGAAAGGACCATCCACCTTGATCTTGCTGAAGCATGGCACTTGTACCATCATGGTACTGACTGCCACTCCCGGCGGTGCGCCCATATTACCTTCTTCAGTGACATTAGGATCACCCGTCATGAACCAGCGACTGGAGCCACTCGCCCAGGCATCAGGATTGGTGTGAACATAAGCTGGCCATGTTTCGTTGGTTTGGTCAGTATTAGGATAAGGATTGCCTTTAAACGCGCAGGCAGTAAGGAGTAAAGAGGCGAAAGCCAATAGACCTTTTGCTATGAGTCGTTTCATCGCATCCCTCTTTTGCAGTAACTGCTAAAAATTTAGCATATTATTTTGTTTTCTGCACCAGATACAGATAACCCTGTACCGGCCGATCATCCTGCATACGCAGCGTAATGGCGCGAAAGCCGAGAATATGAAATGTTTGTTCGGCGATGAGCTGCTCCACATAAGCTTTGCCATGAGCAAATCGACCGGTTGGCGTCATGTGAAATGTTCCTGCTTCACTCGTCTCGACATTAAAAATAAAATACCCATCTGTTTTTAATGCCTGATGCGCGGCGGCAAAAATGGGCACCAGGTCACCCATGTAAACCAGTGTGTCACCGGCGATAATCAAGTCGTAAGAAGATGGGTGTTGCTGTTGCAAGAATTCCTGCGCTTCTGCTTGATGCAGCGTGTCATAAATTTTCTTCTTGAGCGCGACATCCAGCATGCGTTCAGACAAATCCACGCCGGTCATCGCACTGGCCACGTCACGAAAATATTGACCGCACAACCCCGTGCCACAGCCCAAATCCAGCACTTGCCACTGATGTGTTGGCAAATGCACGGTATGATGCAGCATATCAAACATTTGCGCGGGCACCTGATATTGCAATGATTGCGACAAATGTGCGTCATAATGATCCGCGTATGAATCAAACAAAGCGGAAATATATGATTGCGGTGTGACAGCCACGTCTTTTTTCTGCGACAAAATAGCGAGTGTGTGACGCACCGCTTCATTGCCAGGCTGGATACGCGATGCTTCCTGAAAATGTTTCGCCGCCGCTTCGCGATTTTTCATCGCGAGATAGGCCGCGCCCAGATTATTGTGCGCGGCAAAAAAATCGCTCTCTATGACTACCGCGCGCAAATAATAATTAATCGCCTCATCCAGCGCGCCTTGTTGCGCGTGCACCACGCCGAGATTATACAAGGTTTGCGCCTCGTCACCGACGCACTCGATCACCTGTAGATAATATTTTTTAGCCTCATTCAACCAGCCCAATTGCAAACAGCATGTTGCCATATTGGCAAGCGTCTCAACATGCGTGGGATGATTTTTTAAAATAGTGGCAAAGTGTTCCAGCGCTTCGTTAAATTTGCCTTGCCTCATCAACAAACAACCTACCTGAAAATTCGCGCCTAGATGTTCGGGCGACAATTCAAGCAACGCGCCCCAGGTAACCAGTGCCTGATCTACCCGATTTAATTTATTTAGCGCAAGACCCAGATTATAATAGGCATCGAGAAAATCCGCGCGCAACACGATGGCTTGCTGAAAAGCTTCCGCGGCCTCCTGCCACTGTTGTTTGGCAAAATACTCACAACCTAATTTATTCAATGCCGCGGGATGTGTCATGTGGTATCAACCATGCGGCGAGAAAAGTATAAATGATTTGTAGCAAGAAAATGGCGGTAATAACATTTAAACCATGTTCAGCGATAACGACAGCAAAAATATTATAGGAATAATGCTCAAAGAAATAAAGCCAGGTGAACACATAAAACATGCAATAACTAAAAATGCGCAACCAGTGTTTCACGTCATAAGTTAACAATTTTTTTCGCATGCCTCTCATGGCCACCAGCACGCCAGCATGACCTATATCAATTGCGGTGAGCGCCACACCCCAGGCTAGCGACCAGAACCATAACACATCAACCAGCCATTCCGGCGCTTGCAGAGTGAGTGACACCATGCCGATCATCGCAGACGCGCCAAAAATTAGTGAATTTTCCGCACCCCAAATCGCCAGCAAGCGTTGTGTTTTTCCACGGAAGTAATGGCTTAACCACATAGTGAAAACCATCACATATAATAAGCAGGCAAGCACAATAATCGTTTGATAAATAAAAGATGGAACACGCTCCTGAAATACAATAAAAAGCATCCACGCAATAGAAGCGGTCGCCGCCGCACCCATAAACAATGATGCGCTAACATAGTCGCTAAACATTGTTCTGAAATGAGTTAATATGGCGCGACAAACCATGACAGCATATTTGAGCCAAAGAATTAATGCAAAAATCACAAATAGCAAAATCGCGCCATGTTGCAGCGGTGCAATCCTGCCAATCATAATCGCAACCAGCGCGGTGCTGATTATCCAGGCGCTAAGCCCAAATCGATCCGATTGGCGCCCGGTGGATTCTTTAAGAAAAAAATCGTGCAACAAACTGAAACTGCCATAGATCCAGATGACTGTGATCACTAACATCAGGAGTTTAAGTAGCCACACATTTACTTTGTATCGCGGCAGACATTCAGCCACATATAAGGCAAAGGTCATAATCACACTGCCGCTTAATGGTGAAACGGGAAATTCTTTAAAAAAACACAAACAGACCTGATGCGTCGCTAGCAATAGCAACACCCCAATAAATATCAGGAAAAAAAAAGAATCCTGGAAGTGCTGTATATGAAATAATTGCATGTATCATCCGCTCATAGGTAGCGCGTTAACCAATAATAATAACACTTCTCTCAGGTCCTTTACATCACGCACTAGCGCGGTCATTTGCACATACTCTTGCGACATGTCGAGCAGTTCGAGACTACCCGGCACCAATCGTCGCAATTCTTCCTCAAGCGCAGTGACATCGCTGACAAAATCCACGTTGCTATCATTCACGGGGCGCGGCGTTTTTTCCGCGTGATGATGCATGGTACGTGACAATCCCGCCAATAATTCAATATTTATTTTGAGCGACTGACGCAATGCCGACATCAAGTCGCCCTTCTCAACCAATGATCCATTGCTTGAAAACCAATAAGCGATCGAGCAACACAAATCAGCGGCATGTTCCAGCTGAATAAGAAAGTGACGAAAGCCAGAGCGCAGGCCGGGGTTAAAACCAGAGCGATATACCCATTCAGGATAAGGACTACTTGCAGCAAGAAAGGACTGGAAAATTTTACGCTCCGGCTGTGACGACAGGTTGCCAGTGGTTAACTGTCGTAAAAATTCCGCCAATGCGTCAATCGCGGGTATGACACCCGCGCAGAAATCGCGTGACTGCCTGGCAGGAAAAAAGAACCAGCTCAGCAAAAACAGCACTGCCGCCGCGATGGCCGCGTAGGCATAGCCCATATATAGTAGAAAAATAATAACGATAATCGAGACAAATGTTCTACGCGCTGGCGGTGCAATGGATCGCAAGGCAATTCTCCTTCAGCGCCTTTAAGCTATAAATAAAAAGCAAAAAAGGTAATGGTTCTTTTGCTGTAACTTGCAAGACGCTTTGGTAGAGGGCCTCGAGCGCGTCTACCTGCATGTTAAAGGCACTGGGTCCTGCGCCAGAAGCTGCGCGGGATGACAGTATCGCTACCAATGAATTATTAATAGCAGCCATTTCAGCTCGACAAACTTCAAAAGCCGATTTGTCTTTGATGCGCCAACGCAACAAGCCACAATCGACCAAACCGTTGTAGAGGGTGAGGGCACAAGACACATCTTCTCTTTTAGCGCGTTTATGAATGAGAGCGATGCACCTGCTTTTGCTATCGTGAATGCGATGTTCGTACAGATAAAGATTATTTTCGTAATCAGCCCGTAGAAAACATGCGAATATGTCTTCGGCCAGCCTTCCAAAAGCTTTACGTAAGCTAGCATCCATTACCTAGCTCTCTCTTTATTTAATCATTGCGGCGTTTTTTCACGTCCTTCCAGTATTCTTTCTTCAGCAAGAATGTCAACACGATAAAGATAGAAAGAAAGCCAAGTACCCACCAGCCAATATGCTGCTGCTCTTCATGATATGGTGCCGCTGCGTAAGCGAGGAAGTTCACCAGGTCTGTAATGGCATCGTCGAACTGACCACCCTTCATGCTGCCATCAGTTTTTAATGATACCAGGTCATACCAATAAATAGTGTGATTGATTACGCCAAAATCAAGTTTACTTGTCTCCAATACTTGATCACCTTGCCATGCGGAAACAATGCCTGGCATGGCGGTATTGGGCACTAATAAGTTATTGACGCCTGTTGGTCGCGCGGGATCTTTGTAAAAGCTATGTAAATAAGTGTATATCCAGTCTACACCACGCACATCTGCTTCTAATGACAAATCAGGTGGCGTGACCCCATACGGCCAGCTCGTAACATTTATCGGCATTTTATCCAGCGTAATTCCCGCTTCTTGCGCAATTTTGTTATAACGCAAGTACTTCATGGTATGACAGCTCATACACGTGGTTGCGAATAATTTTGCGCCACGCTTGATCGACTCCATATCCGAGCGATCAATTGGCGCCTTGGACAGCGCGATTTCTTCTACCGGCGGCAAGCCTTCCGCCCAAATTTGTGTGGCAAATGAAGCTAATAAGATGGCAAAAATATAACGTAGCATTAGTCAGTAACCCGTTCCGGTAAGCGTTTGGTTTTTTCCATAGTGGTGTAAAATGGCATCAGTAAGAAAAAGCCAAAATACAACACAGTCAGTATGCGCGCCATCATGGTTCTCAGTGGTGATACACCTTCGTGACCCAGATAACCCAGTCCCACAAAACTCACCACGAAAACAACGATCGCGATTTTTGACAGCATTCCTTTGTAACGGATAGAACGCACACGGCTTCGATCCAGCCAGGGCAGCACAAACATAATCGCTATGCCAGCCGCCATGACGATGACACCCATTAACTTATTTGGCACCGCGCGTAACATGGCATAGAAAGGCGTCATGTACCATACTGGAGAAATTTCCAGCGGTGTTTGCAAAGGATTCGCTGGCAGAGAGTTATCCGGTTCAAGGAATATGCCGCCAAACTGTGGTATGAAAAACATGATGTAGCAAAATACCGCCAAAAACACTGCCACACCGAAAATATCTTTGACCGTGTAGTAAGGATGAAATGGGATGCCATCCAGTGGAATACCATCTTTGCCTTTTTTATCTTTGATTTCGATGCCATCTGGATTGTTGGAGCCCACCTGATGCAAAGCTACCAGATGCACAAAAATCATAACACAGAGCAATAGCGGAATAGCGACGATATGCAGGGCAAAGAAACGATGCAAAGTGACGCCCGTGACGTTAAAGTCGCCGCGTAACCACACCAGAATAACATCACCCACCCATGGAATCGCGCTGGCAAAAGAAGTGATGACTGACGCACCCCAGAATGACATCTGACCCCAAGGCAATACATAGCCGGTAAATGCTTCAAACAACAGCATCATGTAAATCACCATGCCTATGAGCCAAACCAGTTCGCGAGGCTTCTGGTAAGAGCCGTAGATAAGCGCGCGGTACATATGCAAGTACACCACCGCGAAAAACGCGGAAGCGCCGGTGGTGTGCATAAAACGTAGCAACCAACCGTAACGCACTTCACGCATGATATGTTGCACCGATTGGAAAGCGTTATCAGCTGTAGGCACATATTCCATCACCAGCCAGATACCGCTGACAATTTGCGCCACAAATACTAAAAGCGAAAAAGATCCAAAGTAATACCAGAAATTAAAATTCCTGGGGGCATAGTATTCACTTAAGTGTTTTTTCCAAAAAGGGGTCCAGGGATAACGTTTGTCTATCCACCCCATGAAACCTGTTTTTTCAGTCTCTGTATTCTCAGTCATTATTATTTCTCAACCTTATCCTTGCATTAGCTAATGGAAATAGAACCCTGCACGCCTTCTGCATCCTGACCAATCAGGATTTCCGTGTCACTCACATACATGTGACGCGGAATTTTGAGATTTAATGGCGCGGGCACATCTTTAAACACTCGGCCAGACAGGTCATACTTGGATCCGTGGCATGGGCAATAAAAACCGCCGAGCCAGGCAGGATCAACGCTTGCTACATCTGGTCGGTAAGTAGGCACACAACCGAGGTGTGTACAAATGCCAATCGTCACCAACAATTGTGGCTTGATTGATCGATACTCGTTTTTGCAATAAGCCGGCTGTTGATCCTGTTCACACAAGGGATCACGCAAACTGTCAGTCAGCTTGGAAAGTGTTCCCAGCATTTCCTCATCACGTGAGATGACCCAGATTGGCATACCACGCCATGGCACTGTCAATTGTTCACGAGGCTTGAGTTTGCTGATATCAATCTTGATAGGTGCGCCAGCCGCTTCAGTATCCGCGCTAGGCATCCAGTATTGAAAAAAGGGAACGGAAGCCGCAGCGAGGCCAATGCCACCAACCGCGGTTGTTGCACGACGTATGAAACAACGTCGCTTTTGATCTACTTCATCCTTTGCGACCATGCGCTCTTACTCAACTTTTATTGTTTTAGACTAGGTTTGAAGCGGCTAAGTTTAATCATTTAAAAAAAAGATGGCTAGTGTTATTTTATGATCAGAATTTCTTGCGAAGTCACGATTAATCCTAAATTCGGCGGTTGAGAACCTCCTTGCCACTTAAATTTTCATCGCCTTAACTTGGTTTTTACAAGGAAAGGGCAGATTATTTCAGGTTCTAACTGCGGATTCTAGCTTGATACGAGCTACTTACATGCTGAAACCATTCCAATATCCTCTTTGATCTCGCATATTTTGCCGCTAAGTTTAACAGTGGCATCAAGCTTATCTTGCACAGGCTGAAATAGCAAATTAACGCACGTGAGCAATTAAGTAACTAGTCAATAATGCAACAACCTGATTGCGATCAAAACTGGCTTGTTTGATCAATTGCATCGATGTCCAGGGTTGGGAAATATTGTTATTTTCATCTGTCATCAGATTAACATTGAGACCAATACCAATTACTACGCGCGAACTGTTTTTCGCGCCA
>DAIDIB010000063.1 GCA_027459575.1 Gammaproteobacteria bacterium
AACACTACCAATGACTTGGGTTTACTCAAAATCAGCGGGGCGGATGCCGGCAAATTCCTGCAGGGGCAACTGACGAGTGACGTGAGCGCGTTGGCAGAGGGTCAATTCAGTTTGAGCGCGCATTGTAATCCGCAAGGGCGCGTCATTAGTCTTTTCTATCTTGTTTTTTTAAATAACGCATATTACTTGCTAATGCCGAAAGATATGCTACCTATTACGCTGGCTGCCTTAAAGAAATATGTGGTGTTTTTCAAATCGACGCTGGAAGACGTCGCGCAGCAATTAACAACGGTGTTAGCGCAAATTGGCAATCCTGCCTTATTTGATATTCACGCTGGCGTGCCACGCATTCATCCCGAAACTTCCGGGGAATTCTTACCGCACGATATTAATCTCGATCAGCTTGGCGCAATCAGTTTCGACAAAGGCTGTTACACAGGGCAAGAAATTATCGCGCGCATGCAATATCGAGGAAAATTGAAAAAACGCATGCAAAGCGCGACACTGACAACCGATAATCCGCCACAGCCAGGTTCCGACGACAAGCTGGGAACTATTGTTGATGTAGCGCAACAAAATAATCAATGCACCGTTTTATATATCGCACCCATTACTGAGGCTGAATCATAAATGACAAAAAAATTACGCATCGTCGCCGCGCAACTAAACCCAACCGTAGGTGACATATCTGGTAATTTAAAAAAACACGTTGCAGCCGCGGCAAAAGCACGTGATGAATTATCCGCTGATTTAATTGTTTTTCCTGAGCTGAGTTTAACAGGTTATCCGCCAGAAGATTTACTACTGCGCCCTGCTTTCATCGCGGACGCTGAACGCGCGCTGCAGCAATTTATAGATGAAATAAAAGATATTTATTGTGTAGTGGGGCATCCGCATAAAACTGCACGAGGCTTATATAATTCCAGTTCTGTAGTGTATAACGGCGAAATTATTGGTCGCTATGCTAAACAGCATTTACCTAACTATGGTGTGTTCGATGAAAACCGATATTTTATTCCAGGCAACACACATTCAGTGACAACCATTAAAGATGTGCCGGTTGGCATCGTGATTTGTGAGGATTTATGGTTTCCTGCACCGACGCAACAGGCAGTACTACAGGGCGCGAAAGTGATTGTGTCACCAAATGCCTCGCCGTTTGAAATAGACAAACATGAAAAACGTATGGAAGCTTTATCAAAACGTGCAAAAGCAAATAATGTTCCGATTATTTATGCGAATCAGGTGGGTGGCCAGGATGATTTGATTTTTGATGGCGATTCGATGGCGGTTGATGCGGAGGGGAATGTTGTCGTGTCAGCAGAAATGTTTAAAGAAGAGTTGATGACAGTTGTTGTTGACGGGTCTGCCATCCCCGCGCAGGCTGTCATCCCCGCGCAGGCGGGGATGACAGATCGAATTTACCAGGCGTTAGTACTGGCAACCAAAGATTATGTCGAAAAAAATGGCTTCGCAGGTGTATTAATCGGCGTTTCCGGCGGTATCGATTCCGCTTTAACCCTCGCCATTGCCGTTGATGCACTTGGCAAAGACCGCGTGCGTGCCGTGATTATGCCCTCTCACTTCACCTCTAATCTCAGCATGGAAGAAGCCATGGCGGTCACTAACAACATGCAAGTACCACACGACATTATTTCCATCGAACCCGCCAACGAAGCCTTTTTATCTTTACTCGCCCCTGCTTTCGGCGACAAAAAACCCGATGTCACAGAAGAAAATATTCAAGCACGCTGTCGCGCTATTTTAATTATGGCATTGTCAAACAAAACTGGCTGGTTAGTATTAAACACCGGTAACCGCAGTGAAGTCGCGATGGGTTACTGCACATTATATGGTGACATGGCCGGTGGCTTTGACGTGCTAAAAGACATTCCCAAAACCATGGTGTATCAACTCGCACACTATCGCAATTCAATCAGCAAGGTGATACCACCACGCACTATCGAGCGAGCGCCTACGGCAGAACTCGCGCCCAATCAGACAGACCAGGACACATTACCACCTTATGAAATGCTCGATTCTATTCTCGACTTGTATCTTAACCAGCAACTAAGCATCGATGAAATTTGCGCGAAAGGATTTGAGAGAGACGTAGTGACACGTGTGGCAAAATTAATTCGCATCAATGAATACAAGCGCCGCCAATCCGCGGTGGGCCCGCGCATCAATCACACTGCATTCAGTAAAGACAGGCGATATCCCATCACAAATGGTTGGAAGGCGTAGCTTCTGCTCCCCGGATGAGAAAAGCACTCATCCGGGCTACATTTACATCTTCACCGTTGCATCAGGATAATTATAACGAAGCACTCTGAGTGCTTCGTCTTCATTCTGCTTCATGCCCAGCTGATGATACGATTTCACCATCATTACCAGCCCGCCCTGCACGGCCGGCGCGCCTTGATAATGCGCGACTAAATCACTCGCGCGGTTGACGGCAGCCACATAGGCTTTACGATCGTAGTAGTATTGCGCGACATGTAATTCATTGTCCGCCATGATGTTGCGCAGATAAATCATGTACTGATGCGCGGCGGGCGCGTACTGACTGCCCGGGTAGCGCTGCACCAGCTCGCTGAAGTCATAATAGGATTTGCGAATCTGCGCAAGATCACGCTTCGCCAGATCAATCGTGAAAACACGCTCAATGAACCCCATATTCTGATAATAATTCGCCAGGCCGCGCATGAAATACGCGTAATCCACGTGCGGATAGTCAGGATGCAGACGAATAAAGCGGTCAGCCGCGGCTGCCGCCAGAGTGAATTCTTCTTTTTGATAGTAAGCATAGATCAAATAAAACTGGGCGTTTTCAGTTTCCGCGCCAAGGGGGTATTGCACATCCAGCGCTTCAAAGCGTTTGATCGCTTCGGCGTAGCTTTTATCTTTTAACGCCTCTTTGCCTTTTTGATAAATTTCGTGCGGCGATTCGCCCTTGTAGGCGTCTGATGGATCAACCGACCCCGCGCAAGCCGCCAGTAACCCTGCCAGTGCCAACGCGCTCAATTTAAGTATTGTTTTTCTCATTAACCTTTTCCTTCCTGCTACTATGCCGTATTATCCACAGAATATGAAACCAGTACAAATCAAACAGCAACTTATTATTCCTGATTCTTACGCCAACCTGCGTCTTGATTTGGCATTGTCTAAAATTTTGCCTGAATATTCCCGCACGCAAATCCAGGAATGGATTGAGACCGGCGCGATTCGAGTGGATGGCAAAGCTGCCAAAGCTCGCCTTAAAGTAACAGGCGGTGAACAAATTACGATTGACGCAGCAATTAAGCAACAACCGGAATGGGAAGCCCAGGAAATCCCGCTCAATATTGTGCATGAGGATGACAGCATACTGATTATCAATAAACCGGCGGGGCTGGTGGTTCATCCGGGCGCGGGCAACGCTGACCGCACCCTGTTAAACGCGCTGCTGCACCACGCGCCTCAATTGCAACAATTACCGCGCGCGGGCATCGTACATCGCCTGGATAAAGAAACATCGGGGCTGTTGGTGATCGCCAAAACCCCCGCCGCACTTAAAAGCCTGACACATCAAATCAAGAAACGCACCATGGTGCGGGAGTATCAATGCATCGTGTACGGCAGATTTATCAGCGGCGGCAAAGTCGACGCGCCTATTGACCGTCATCCCTTGCAGCGCAAACGCATGGCGGTGGTGGAAACAGGTAAACCAGCCATCACCCACTATCGCATCGCGCAAAAATTCCGCGCGCTAACGTTTTTGACGGTAAAGCTGGAAACAGGCCGCACTCATCAAATTCGCGTGCACATGGCGCATATCCGTCATCCTGTCGTGGGTGATCCGGTCTATGGCGGCCGTGTGCAACTAGCAAAAAACATGACACCCGATCTCATTCAGGCACTGCGTCAGTTTAAACGACAGGCGCTGCACGCCTTTGCGCTGGGCTTTGATCACCCGGAAAGCGGCGAGTTTGTACGCTGGGAAGCGCCGATGCCAGCAGACATGCAAGAATTAGTGAAGGTTTTGCAGCAAGACGCGGCAGAGGCTAAATGACACAATTTCTGACACCAGACTGGCCAGCGCCCGCGAATATTAAAGCCTATACCACCACTCGGCAGAGCTGGGGTGACCCGGGGTGTCGTGTCTGGATGCCGGAAGCGATAGATAAACTCGTTAAAGTATTACAACTGCCAGATACACCGATCTGGTTGAAGCAATGTCACAGCACTAAAGCCGTTGAAGCACTGCCTACACAACGCGGCACGGATGCCGATGCCAGTTATAGTCATGACGCTAATCAGGTTTGCATGGTTGAAACGGCGGATTGTCTGCCAATTCTGATTTGCAATCGTCAGGGCAGTTATGTGGCGGCTATTCATGCGGGCTGGCGGGGTTTGGCGAATGGGATTATTGAAGAAACACTGCAATCATACTGGGTCCCGGCTTTCGCCGGGACGACGCGGGAAGAAAGCGGGGCGACGCGGTCGCCTGATGATTTGCTGGTTTGGCTTGGACCTGCGATTGGGCCGAATAAATTTGAGATTGGACGGGATGTTTATGATGCTTTTGTGAACAGACATCCTGAGGCTGAACGAGCGTTTGTTCCCCGGATGCAAAAAACGCATCCGGGCTACGAGGAAAAGTGGTTAGCCAACCTATACGACCTGGCTCGGCTTCGTTTGCAATTGCAAGGTGTCAAAGCTGTTTATGGTGGCGATTATTGTACATTTACACAGCAGGATTTGTTTTATTCCTATCGGCGAGACAAGGGTTCGACCGGCCGCATGGCGAGCGTGATTTGGGTGACAAACTAAGCCTGAGATGATAGATTAATTTATGTCGTCGTCCCGGCGAAAGCCGGGACGATGCTTCGCCCGGGAACCTTAGAGGAAACACGAATGCGAACCTTGATCCGTCACATCATTTGCGGTTTATTCATCCTCCTGACCACCATCTCCACGAGCTATAGCGGCGCAACCGTCGATAACTCTCTCGCGCCCATGTTACAAAAAGTATTACCCAGTGTCGTGAATATACGCACTGTTATTCGCATAACGGATTTAAATACCTTGCTGCAAATTCAAAAACAGCAACAGAATCAGAATCCTAATAGTGACAACCAGCAAGTGCCTGATAAATACACGTCCGTGGCATCCGGCGTGATTGTGGATGCAAGCAATGGTTACATTATCACTAACGCGCATCCGATAGTTGACGCGCAAATTGTTACCGTGACGCTCGCTGACGGCCGTCACTTCAAGGCAAAAGTCATTGGCATGGATAAACCTTCCGATATCGCGGTACTGCAAATTAAAGCAAAAAATCTCACTGCCCTGCCGCTCGGTGATTCCAGCAAGTTAAAAGTCGGCGATACGGTCGCTGCCATTGGTAGCCCGTTTAACCTGAGTCAATCGGCCACGTCCGGTATCATCAGCGCATTGGGACGCACCACGCTCGGCATCGAAAACTTCGAAAACTTTATCCAGACAGATGCACCGATTAACCCTGGCAACTCAGGCGGCGCACTGGTAGACGTGCAAGGCGACCTGATTGGTATCAACACAGCGATTCTCGCGCCCGCCCGCGGCAGTGTGGGAATAGGCTTTGCCATCCCCTCCAATATGGCCAAGAGCATTATGCAGCAATTAATAGAGTATGGTGATGTGAAGCGAGGTTTGCTCGGCATCGGCGCACAAGATATGTCGCCTGATCTGGCGAGCGCCTTTAACTCAAGTTTGGTAAAAGGCGCGGCCGTCACGATGGTCATGCAAGATTCCCCCGCACAGCAAGCAGGTATCCAGGTGGGAGACATCATCACCGCCATCAATGGTAGCCCAATCAAAAACGCGAGTGACGTAGTAAATACCGTTGGTTTCTTGCGTGTCAACTCAACAGTCAAAATCAATCTGACACGCGGCACAAAAACCATTTCAACCAATGTCGCGCTCACCGACCCCAACAAACGCAAGCAAAAACTGGAAGAAAGCAATCCTTTCCTGTTCGGCGTTGGCTTAAAAGACTTTGCCGCGCTGAGCCCGTTTCATGGCAATATTCAGGGTGTGGTGGCTGTGAATGTGGATGAAGACACTAATGCCTGGAACTCTGATCTGCGCCCGGGTGATATTATTACCTCCGCCAACCAGCAAAAAGTAACGACGATCGCTGATTTGAAAACTATCGCCGCCAAAGCTGACAAAACCCTATTACTCAATGTCTTACGCGGCCCCACAGCGGTGTTTTTGGTGATTAATAAAGAGCAGTAAATTTAAGTCAACGCAGTGTCATCCCCGCGAAGGCGGGGACCCATGCTTGAATCACTCTCATAGCCCAAAAATTTCTTTCATAGGTTAATACTCTCTTAAGCCTGCCCTGTTAAATTAGACAAAACTTTAATGTCTAACAGGGGTGGTAAATGAAATCCAGAATTCAATCGAAAATCGACTTAACAAATAAGAAAGAAAGCAACTTTCATAAGTTTGCTGATTTCCTCAATATTTATGCTGATCCAATCTATGCAAGTGAGCGAAAAAATATAACATTGCCAGATCAGACAGTTAAGGCAGATTTGGATCCGAGCATTAAAGATATCTTGCTAGCTCTCGTCACACAAGAATGCGAAAAAACCAAAAAAGATAGCAAGGGCAGCTCAACTGGTATTCTTAGTAAATTTACCGTAGCACATGATGGCGCCACTTGTACGATCGACATGGCTATCGTCGCCAAACTGAAAGAATACAACGTGACAGCTGAGGGCGTTGAATTTATTCCAGCTTTATTTGCAGCCATAAACGATGATTTAATAAAGCGAAATTTAATTCTGGAAAAAAATGCTGTTGTCACATTATGCGACCAGGTTTTAGCTAAGCTTGGTAAGTCACCCAAGTTTCTTAGATTAGTCAATCAAGCATTAGATGCGGTTAAGCAAGCGCCATCAGCGTTAGGTATTGGTAAAAAGAAAGAAAAAGAAAAAGAGAAAAAAGAAAAGAAAGGCAGCTCTGCATCTGAATCAAGCACCCCTTCTGCCTCACCTTCTGTATCATCCAAACAGCTAGGCTCAACATCAGAATCCTCACCAATTCTAGAGGAAAAAAAGGTGTTAGACCCGCAAGTGGCAGGCATGTTGGCACGAATCAAGGCCATTCCACTTAGCGTAGCGGAAATCAGATTTTCTCAGCTTTTAGAAATTTATTCTGATAGCAATTATACGGATACGACACGAGACGAAATTTTAAATAATGACGAAAGTGGACGTAAAGTTCTGGATATTTTGTTTGCTGTGTTATTTGCCAATAAAAACACATTCAAAGATTCTTTTGCAAAAAATATTCGAGAAGATGAAAATTGCGGTAAATTTTTACCGTTCATTGAGAAAATTTTGCGTAACAAGAACATTCAGGATTTGTTACATTTAGATCATAATACAAGCCTGACTGATAAAGATATTGCAGACATTATGTTGGCTATCAAAGATCCGTCTGCTCCTCAAGTGCCAGTAAAAGAAGGCAGTCCGGTGAGTACGCCTAAAGTTGTGGCTCACCTTCCTCCAAGTGAAGCTCCACCGCAACGCCCACAATCCGTGCCTGCGCCGCTTGCGCCAAGAGAACACGTATTACCACGTTCAGCCACGGATGGATCTGCTCCTCCACCGTCTGACATACCGGCACCACCAAAACAAAGCGCGCCTGCATTTGTTCCGCCACCACCACCGCCAAGTGGATCACCGGCGCAATCGCGAGTAGCAGGTTCTGTTCCACCGCCCCCAAGTGGCGCGCCAGCAAAATTAGAACGCACTGTAGGTGGTGGTGATTTAAGCGCACAGGCCGCTATCGAGGCACAGAGATTTGCCACTAAACGTGCTGCTTTAGAAGCAGAAAATGAAGAGAAGAAATCAGAGGCAATCCCGGCTGAAGCACCAAAAGCAGTAGCAGTTCAATATGCTGGATTGATAGACGCATTGGGTAGGATGAAAGTGCGAGAAAAAAATGAAGCAGTTACATCGACAGACGAAGAAGATGCATTTGCTACTGATCCTGTGCAAAAAGCTTCTATCGTCAAACCTCCAGTGGCAGATGCTACTGTCACGACTGATCCAGAACCTGCTACCGCTAGTGTGATTAAACCACTAGAGGGAATTGTTGAAGTGGTAGAGGAGAAAATTGAGACAGTAAAATCACCGTCTGCTGTTGCTGTGCCTAAACACACTGATGTTGCGAGTGAGATTAAGCCTCTGGAAGGAATGCTTGAAGAAACGGAAGAAAAAATTGATGTGTCACAAGCACCGACGATTGTTGACGACAAAAAGACTAAAGCCGAAAATGATGAAGAAACGAAAAGCAATCGCTTAAGTCGTCAGGAAATGCTCGCCACATTCCGGATTCACACCAGTGCACTTGGGAAAATTGCTGCTCGTGATACTCATTCAGAAGAAGCGTTGTCTACCCCTGCATATCATGAATTTATTTCTAAATCAGGTGAATTGTGTAATGACTCGGATTTTATGGCTGGAAATGGCGGCGTTGCACTCCAAAAACTTGTCGATACTATTAATGATTCCAAAGCTGATCAAAAAGCTAAAGATGAGGCTTTAAGTGCTTTCATAACAGCAACAGAACCCTATATTATGGATTTACGAGACGACACAGCTAAGCAAAATGAAAAAGCACGAAAAAGATATAATCTCATCACGGGTATTGTCACTGCCGCGGCGCTTATCATTGGCGCGCTTATTACAGGTGCTTTTGTTACATTCGTATCTGGCGGCACACTGACCGTTCCTTACTTTTCGGGATTAACTACCATGGCAATTGCTGTCGGTGCTGTGATTAGTACTGCTGGTGGCCTTGCTTCGGGCGCGCTGACATTTGGTATATTCCGCTGCTGCGAACCGGCAGAGAAAGAAGTACCGGAAATTGTCTCGAAAGTTGAGGCGGTAAGAGTCGCTGCGGAAAAAGTTGTTCGTCCTAAAGCGGGTTAGGTGACACGTCGTCCCGGCGAAAGCCGGGATCTAGTCTCTTTTATTCTGAATCCCGGCTTTCGCCGGGACGACGCGTTAAACCTTGGGACGATGCGCACAGCCCACAATAGAATCAATTGCTTTCCCCACTTTTCTCAAGTACATTCGAAATAAGGGCCATTTTTAATATATCCTTAATCTTGCGCCTGTATGATAATAAAATGACCAAAAAAAGGCGGCCAGCATATGAATAAAATCAATACTTTAGCATTGACCCTGCTCATTACAGGCTCGATTGATAGCATTCGTAACCTGCCAACCGCCGCATTATCCGGCAGCCTGATCTTTTTCTTCTTTATTTTCGCTGCTGTGACCTTTTTAATACCTACCGCGCTGGTTTCCGCGGAATTGTCCTCCAATATCAACCAGGGTGGTATCTATCAATGGGTTAGGCTGGCCTTTGGCGAGCGCACCGGCTTTTTAGCTGTCTGGCTGCAATGGATTAATAACGTCATCTGGTTTCCCACCATGTTGTCGTTTATCGCTGGTACCGCTTCTTATCTCATCGACCCCACTCTCGCACAAAACAAATATTACATGATGACCATGGTGCTCTTTATTTTCTGGGCACTCACCTTCGCCAATTTACGCGGCATGCGAGTTTCCGCCAAATTCACCAGCTTTTGCACGATCGCTGGTTTGATTATTCCGATGACCTTAATTATCGGTCTATTGGTCACCTGGGTATTCCTCGGCCGACCCATTCAATTACATTTAACCGCTCAATCTGTTATGCCAGACTGGCACAAGTTCGACACCTGGACGTCGCTCACCGGCATCATGCTATCTTTCTCTGGCATGGAACTCGCGACGGTTTACGTTAACGATGTTAATAATCCGAAAAAATCTTTCCCCAAGGCACTGGCGTTTTCTTCTGTCATTATTTTGACAACGATGGTGCTCGGCTCACTCGCGATTGCGTTCGTGTTACCTGCTGACAAAATTGGCCTGGTCGATGGCACCATCAGCTCCTTCTCCTACTTTTTATCCGCTTATCATTTAAGCTGGGTCACACCTATTTTAACTGTACTGCTCGTCATCGGCAGCTTGGGCGGTATTATCAGCTGGATGGTGTCGCCAGTGAAAGGTATCGCGCAAGCCGCAACTAATGGCTTTATGCCCCTGTATTTTGGCAAAGAAAACCAGTACGGCGTGCCGAAGAATTTATTACTGACACAAGCTGTGCTGGTCAGCATAGTATGTCTGGTATATTTATTGTTACCCACCGTTAACGCTTCCTATTGGTTACTTAGCTCACTCAGCCTACAACTCTACATTTTAATGTACGTGTTGATGTTCTTAGCTGCTTTAAGATTACGTCATAAAACAAAATACAACAGCGGCACATTCGTTATTCCCGGTAAAAAATTCGGCTTATGGCTGATTTGCATCGTTGGTCTCGCAGGCTGCGCGCTTGCGTTACTAGTTGGCTTCTTCCCGCCAAGCAACGTCGACGTTGGCAGCAAATTAAATTACGTGATCATCTACACCGCTGGCATGATCGGCCTGGTAATGCCTGTGTGCTTCTTCTATATCTACAAAGCGAGACAACTGCGTCGTAAGCTCGACCGCTTGTCTGCCGCGGAAGAGGTGGTGTTAGAAGCTAATTAAAAAACCCCGGATGAAACTGAAAAGCGTTTCATCCGGGCTACATATAACAAGGAACCATATATGTTATTTCGTCCAAAATTTCTTTTATGCGCCATACTTTCTTCTTATCTTCCATTCGCCCATGCTGATCAGCCGAGTAAATTATCAGATCAGGTTAAGCAGTTAACCATCTTAGTAAATGACATCAAAAGTAACCTCGCACAGTCTGGCCAAGGCGGTGTTTATACAGGCACAAACCAGATTGATAGCCAAGGTTCTCTGGACCGAATTACTTATGACACACAGCAACTCAGTGCGGATATCAACGCACTGCAAGCAACCCCATCAAAGCCTGCCATACCTGATTTACGCTGGTTATCAAGCGAAAAAGTCAAATCAACAAAAGCGCAGTCTATCTATGATATTTGTCGCGCGCCATTCCTGGGTGCTTATTTGCAAAACAACGCCATGTATCCCGGTCAATTAACGCCATATGGATGCAAAATTAGCTATTCGGGTTATGCTTTTACCGTATCAGGCTATGATGTGTTAACGGGAAACCCTCAAGGTTTATTATGGATCCCCATGACAGAAGTTCAAAAGCAGATGGAAGAACAAAACAAAAATAATAAGCCGGCTAAAGGCACTCAACTACCACCGAATATTATGCCGCTGATGGCTGCTGTAGTTATAGCCAAGTCTCAGCAGCAATTTAATTTTAATATCCAGATTAATGGCGCCACGGCAGTTGCAGGTGGATTTGAGGGCGGAAATCCTGTGTTAATCTGTCGAGCTAAACAAAATAACATCATTTTAATAGGGAAGCTGGTGTTTTTTGCCGACTCAAATCAAGAGATGCAGTCTGCATGTGATATAAGTGTGAATAATAAAGAAGTTCCGGTTCAAAATGACTATGAATTGTTATTTTGGAAGGCTTAAACGCTCCACATATATAACGTATCACGCGAAGCGGCAGGTATTGAACGGCGGACCGGGAGACTCTGTTTCTT
>DAIDIB010000064.1 GCA_027459575.1 Gammaproteobacteria bacterium
ATGATGGTTTTGATTGGGAATTAAGGCCGGCTAAGGAAAATTTGCTTGCGGCTGTTAATCATATAATGGATGAATGCGCGCTGCCAGATGGCTATCGTTCTGAAATTAGCTTGGGTCTGGGTGAGTTTATTAAATCATTAGCAGATTGTTTATCGCGCGGGGTTATTTTGCTGGCGGATTATGGTTATGGCCGACGAGAGTATTATCATCCTGAGCGGCGCAATGGGACACTGACCTGTTTTTATCAACATCGGCGGCATGATAATCCGCTGGTATCCCCCGGCAAACAGGACATCACCACGCACGTCGATTTTACCGCTGTCGCCGAGGCCTCGGTTGCTGCTGGATTAGAGGTTATAGGCTTTACCACCCAAAGTGCTTTTTTGCTGGGGAATGGGTTGATGGAGCTGGTAGATCGGGAAGAACAAGCGCTATCTGAGGTGGAGCGTTTTAAACTGCATCAGGCTATTAAGACGCTGACCTTGCCTACTGAAATGGGTGATCGTATAAAAATCATGGGGTTAGTTAAAAGATGCGATCTGGATCTGTCGGGTTTTTCGTTATTGAATAGATTAAGAGATCTTTAGATAACTAATGGTTAACGGTAACCACGGCCCGGTAGGCGTCGTCCCGGCGAAAGCCGGGATCCAGATTAAATATTACCAGATCCCGGCTTTCGCCGTGACGACGGTTATTCTTGCTTTCACGTGGCGGCCAAAAAGTATATAATTTGCCCCTTTCATAAGCTGGGCTAACACAAAAAAAGAGGTTGTGGAGTGCGTGTTGCGAGTTTGACCATACATAAAGATGAGCTGGAATTTTCCGCTGGCCATTTTACGATTTTTTCGGCGACAGAGCGTGAAGCGCTGCATGGACATAATTATTATGTCGCGGTATCGTTTGAGTTTGAAGTTGAAGAGATTGGCTTGTCGTTTGATTATCGTCATTACAAAAAGAAACTGCGCGCGTTATGCAATCAACTTGACCGTCATTTTCTATTGCCGGCAAATTCGCCGTATCTTTCGATAGAAGAGGATGGTGAATATTGGGTGGCGACTTTTAATCGCAAAAAAATTCCTTTCCTGAAAGAAGACGTTGTTATCCTGCCAGTCACCAACATTTCTATAGAAGAATTATCGCGCTGGTTTTTGCAACATCTCACTGAGGATGCGACTGAGTTAGCCAAGCATCATATTTGCGCTATTTCAGTAGATGTCTATAATGGCCCGGGTCAATCCAGTGGGATAAAATGGACGAATAAAAAATGAAAAAGATCACGTCGTCCCGACGAAAGTCGGGATCCATTTTAGGTTTATCTAGCATCGTGTTGCTTGTTACCGCTTGCTCACCCGTCGATTCAGTACGCACGCTCGACCAGCAACAGACTGAAAATCTTGTTCGCAACATGTATCCTGTTGAAACAAGTTCACAGCTGGTGGGAATATCCAAACGTAATTAGGTGTTCAGCGTACTCTGCTCTTCTGTGCTCAACGACATAATTTCGCGATTGATGGAAAAGCTGAGCAAAGTTCGGATAGCGACAACGATAGCTACCATGCCTAAAGCATAATAATCTGGCGTGGTGGTCGTACTGATTAAATCGGCTGCCACGATGAACTCAAGACCTAATATCAGTATTCGACCCAGACCCAAACGGATGCGATTGACTTTCTCGCCATGCGCGACCATCTGCCCTGAAAGGGTGTACCAGACGAATTGACTGATAGCGAGTGCGACGCCGAAGACAATAATAAGAATCCCGCAAGTTGAGATGATGCGCTGTACGATGAGTAGCGTTTGGTGAAGATTAAACCCATCCATGGTTCTTTACCCCTGCTTTATTCCTGGAAATTCCCTTACAGCTTCTTTTGCGGTATCAACTACAAACGAGTATATAATATTTTCCCTTGCCTTGAAAAGACAACAGAAGGCACTTATCAAACCACCCGTGCCGAATGCCGCACAGCCTGCGATTAACAATCCTGTCAGAATAGGTAGCGTAAAAACATTAAATATCGCCAGTCCGCAAACAAGAGCCGTTGTTAGCAAAACGGCTGTGGCCGCGGCAAAGGCCGCCATCTTAAGTCGCTCAGGGAAAGCGCCGTCCAAAATGATTTGTGCTTTTGTGACGATACTATTGCATTCTCGCTGCATATCACCAAACTGCTCAATGGTGACATCGGTGCCAAAAGATGCGAATTGATTGAGTTGCTGCTTGAATTCTCTTAGCAAAGCCGCACGCTCTTCATTCCAGCAATACCACAAGGCCCTGTCAATTTCATCCTGACAGTATTGAAAATTCAAGGAAGGTACAGCAATTTTGGCGGCGCTGGAATTTCTAACAATATAATTCAGTGGATGATAAAACGCTCTGGAATTGCTATCGAGCTTTGCATTCACGCCATAAAAAGATCGCATGCCCAGTTGGGCTGCCTTTTTTTCAGCTTCTTCTTCTGTTATTTCAGCCATACCGCCAAAATGTGTGCCTAGCAGAACAAACCTGGCATCTGGATTCATATGTTTAACACGCGCAACATGTTTATCGACATTTTCAAATGACTTCCTGTCATTTACATTATAAAAAATGATACACGCATCTACTTGAATTTTTAAATACAACGCTTCAGCGACGGCTTTAAATCGCTCACTTGGATTGATGTTCCAGAACGTGAAGGAATAATCATGATCAGCTGATTCCATCAAAAAAGTCGCCATATCCACGGCTGAATGCGGCTCTCTTCGTGGTGGATGTGGGGAGTCTTTACCGCCTATTATTTTTTTTAGCCAATACGCCTTGCCCACGTTACTGTCGCCTAGCATCAGGAGTTTTAGTTTTATTTTTAAGCGAGAATTTGACATTTTTTGTTCCATTTTGACCTGGGTTATTCACTGGCGCGGAGTATAGGCGGTTTAGGGTGACAGGTCTACCTGGAAAGTGGACTCCGCTTGGTGGACGCTAGGAGAGGTGCGACAGGCTCGCGTTCTTCGGCATTTTCGGCTTTAGGCATGGCTTCTTTTATGCTTTCGAGCCGATGAAAAAGATTAAATACCGGATCATTATCTTTGTTTCTGTAAGGATGCTGCTCTATGTATTTCTGGCATAGGTCATACAATGCTTTTATTTCTTTATTCAGTTCCGCAATATTCATTTTGCGCAAATCGCGCCCGCATTCTTCATATTGGCATCTCACCATTAGCATTTGCTCTTGAATATCTTCGATTTGTTTAAAATGCACGTATTCTTTATGAGCAATCTTTGTTGACGACAAGGCTCTTGCATCCGCCATATATTCCTGCTGCCTTTGGATTAAAGAGTTATAAGCACCGATTTGTTCAGCTATCTTCACTCCCAGATCATTCATCGCAGCGTCTAACATTTTATCATGCGATTTATCGCCGTTAAATTTTTCAAATTGAATAGGTTCGGCTGACAAGTTACGCTCACATTCTTCCCGATTTTGCTGCATTTTTCTCGCAAGTTCTCTCGCATCTTCTTCTGAAGCGCAGACGAAACTGCGCCCTAATACTTTGCTGATGCCGCCCCTGCTGGCAACCATTTCAGGATCCACATCTGATACAATCCAAACCTTCATTAAATTAAATGGATTACCAAAATCCTTGTGTTCAAGCTCATATTCCAGACCTCCTCCACGCATTTGTCTAAGAGTAACGTCGTCCGTCATCTGATAAGCGCGATCCACCCTTGGTTGCACCACCCTATCATCATGTAGCTTTTTAACTTGTTTCTTTACGTACCCCAATGCTTTTTCATTAGGATCCATCGGGGCAGGAGATGCTGCTGCCATCAGTGTAGCGGTTACCTTGACCCACCAATTTAAACTGGTAACTGATCTTTTCACTGTGCGAACCCCCTGCTCTGCTCTGGCAGTTAACTTTTCTTCGTTACAAGTTTCGTCAAGAAGCTCGCTGACTTTATCTCCCATCTTTTTTTCCGCAAGTTCGCTTTTAGTTTCAAAGTATGTAGCGATCAAATCACCGCGATGAGGTGGATATAGCGCAGGATCAACCTCGGCCTCATAGAGATAAAATTTCTTTTCTTCTTGCGCAATGTGCATAGCAAGAGATGATTGCACGGCTTGAAATGAATCATGAGTGAAAAATCTGTCTATAGGTGTTCTAATATGTAACGGTTGAATGATGTTTCGTTTTTTGCGATCGATCATACCAGTCAAAATTGCTTTTTGCTTGCCATCCAGAGGTTGACGCAACACCCTATCTTGCTCTCTAACAACTATTTTCTCTGTAGCTTGTTTTATTTTTGCCGGCAATCCTTCATCAATAGCAGCCAGATCAGCTATATTAAATTTTTGCAGAAACTCCATTTTGTTTTGCAGCTTGTCAACATAATATAAATTTGTACCATGCAGGATAAACGCACTTTTATTATCTGACTTACTTGCCGCCATTATCCTTTCAATATCATCTCTCTCTTCAGCTGCAGCTCTGGGGATATAATAAAAATCAGCCGCATCCAGACGATCCATTTCATTTCTGATTATCTCTGCGATTTTTTTTGTTTCGCCTTGCAGAGGTGCTGGCGCAACAATGCCTGTTTGATCCACGTAGTGAAATGTCGGTGTTGAATTTTTCATGACGATGAGGAATGAATTTTTATAAAATGACAACTCCCCGGAAATGGGCATGTCATCCGCTATGTAAATGTCAGTATGCAACTTTCCTTTCAAGCTGACACCTTCCAATAACTCCGAAGGAAAGTCGGCACGATGCTCAGAATGCATAATAGCCACCCCTCGTTTCTTATAATCGTAATGGGCTTATTTTTATGCTTTTTCTTAAGTATAGCGGGAGTTTTAATTCTTGTTATTTATATGATTTTAATGAAGTTTTGTCGTTCCGGCGAAAGCCCGGATCCAGTGCTATTTTTGATGTATCCCTCGGTCTGCGCCGCGGAACGACGTCTTAATAAAGTGTATTAAGCATGCTTGAATCGTAGTTAGTTAGTGGTGCATTCGAGCATAATCGTTTAATTAAATCAGGATTAGCAATAAACGGTCTACCAATTGCCACCAAATCAAATTTTTTCTGTTGTATACCGCTCGATGCAGTTTCAGGACTGTAACTGCCAGCAGCGACAAGCGCGCCATGATAATGTTCGCGCATAAATTCAGTCATGGTTTTATTGTTTAACTCTTTATATTGCGTCGTGTCATTAAAAGTACCAGTGTGCAGATAAGCAAGCGGGTAGTGATTAAGCTGTTCGAGTAAATATTTGAAAACATCCGCATCACGCATATCGCCTACTATTTCGTTCAAATACGCGCCGGGTGTTAATCGCAAACCCACGCGCTCAAAACCAATGGCTTCACCAACAGCCTTGATCACCTCTAATGCAAATCGTGCTCTATTTTCAATAGAACCGCCATATTCATCATCACGCAAATTTGTATTGTAATGAAGAAACTGGTCAATCAGATATCCATTAGCCCCATGAATCTCAACGCCATCAAAGCCAGCTTTTATAGCGTTTTTTGCGGCATGTGCGTATGCCCGTATTAATTCTTTTATTTCCTGCAAAGTGGCCGCGCGAGATGCGCCGTGCGTTAAGCCATCACTTCTGGACACTTTTCCCACCATCGTGGTAGCGGATGCGGAAACAGGCAATTTCCCATTTAAAAAATCAGGGTGTGACACGCGACCCACATGCCACAATTGCAAAAAGATTAAGCCATTATTAGCATGTACCGCACTCGTGACTTTTTTCCAGCCTTCCACTTGCGCATCGGTGAATATGCCAGGCACATTATTATGACCACGCGCATCTGGCGCGATTATCGTACCTTCAGTCACAATTAAACCTGCATCCGCGCGTCGCGCATAGTATTCCGCCATCGCCTGTGTCGGCACAAAATTATCACCTGCTTTTACACGCGTCATCGGCGCCATAAAAATACGATTTTTTAATGTCAGTAAACTGTTTAATTTAAATTTGCTGAGCAATACATCTTTATCATTCATCATATATTCTTTCTCTTAACTCATTAGATGTAATTTTAAAAAAAAGCGTATCGAGCGGGCACTTGTGGAAATCGGCCGATAATTCCTTTTCAGAGATTCTTGAAAAACCATATTTTTCATAAAATCGATGCGCGGCATGCAACTTATCAACAGTACCAAGATACAAATTTAATATTTTTATATGAAATTTGCAGATATTTTTATTATTTATACCCAACATGTTGAATTATTGATAATTTTTATGCGCTGCCATCTTTATTATTTAATTTCTTTGTATCGATAACAGCTATCTATATGGTCATTCACCATACCAACTGCCTGCATGAATGCATAACAAATGGTGCTGCCTACAAATTTGAAACCGCGTTTTTTTAAATCCTTGGACATCTTGTCTGATATGGCTGTGCTCGCAGGCATGTGTCCATGCTCACGCCATTTATTCTTAATTGGTTCACCGCCAACAAATTGCCAAATATATTTTGAAAAGCTGCCAAATTCTTTTTGCACCGCCAGAAAAGCTTGCGCATTCGTGATGGCGGCCTGAATTTTTAATCTATTGCGGATGATTCCCTCGTTCGCCAGTAATTTTTTATATTTAGCATCACTGTAACGCGCCATCTTTTTCGCGTCAAAATTATCAAATGCTTTGCGATAATTATCACGACGCTTCAAAATAGTTATCCAGCTTAACCCGGCTTGCGCGCCTTCCAAAATGAGAAATTCAAACAACAGTCGATCATTATAAATGGGTACGCCCCATTCTTTGTCGTGGTACTTAATGTAGATGGGATCATCACCCGGCCATTTACAACGTTTTTTAGTATCTAATTTTTTCATATTTTATATCACTAGTCGTAAATTTTAACGCCATCGTCTAGCTTACATACATAGGATTTTTTTTCTGAGAGTGGCGAATAATTACGCGCATCCAGTACTTGAAAAGATAAAGTAAGGTTGTTGTCATCACTGATCGTATATTTAACAAATTGATACACTGGTTTGTCCAGGAAACCTGGATTATTCAACGTAAAGTGCATGAATGATGTGACAATGCGTGTATCCAGAGCCTGTAATTCTGTCGGCGCATATATTCCCACCATGCCATAGGCCCCGTTTTTATTTGAAGAGGTGCACTTGGTGAAATCTGTGGCGATGTGAATTTGTTTTCCGGTAATAACAGCAGACTTAACTTCAGCAAAGTTATGTAGTTCGCCGGAAAAACTAGTTGTTGCGAAAAACAAAAATGGCGCTACTAGTAATTTTTTCATCTTGGATTTCCTCAACAACATGTCATTATTTTGCGCTCCCTAGGGAATTCGAATCCCTGTTCTCGCCGTGAGAGGGTGCTATTTATACCCCAAAACACAACCACGCACAATTCAACTTATTGTTTAAATTAAACATGGTCTTTTATAATACGTGCATGAGTTCCTGTGTGCAAACACGTTTATTACCTAAGTTTTACCTAAGTTGATTAGAGGTACGTTGTGGGCAGAGTTGTAAAAGATGCAAGACTTGATAGCCGTGAAGCGAGGATAAAATTACCAGTGAGTCATGAGCCATACTGGCGACTAATTCACGCGGGATTACACCTTGGCTATCGTAAGGGCGCGCGCGGCGGCATTTGGCGCATGCGGTTTTACAATGAACCCACCAAGCATTATGTCAAAAAAACACTGGGCAAAGCTGATGATCACAATGAGGGCAATGCCGCAGACATCCTCAGCTTTAAGCAGGCACAGATAAAAGCGATTGCCACCGCCCATGATCTAAACAAGGTTATAGCCAAACCACTCACGGTATATGATGCCACCATGCATTATCTCGCATGGTATAAAGAACACCGCAAATCATATGTTGAAACCAACACCACGATCAACGCACACATTCTGCCTCACTTTGGCCATCGACATGTTTCTGACTTAAAAAGCCAAGACATCAAAGACTGGCATCAAAAATTAGCGTCGCAGCCCCCACGCAAACGCACGGCACGCGCACTTGAACAGCAATATCGAGCAACACCAGATGATCCAGCAGGCAAACGATCACGCAAGGCCACTGCCAATCGCATTCTTACCGTGTTGAAAGCAATTTTAAACAAAGCATTCCATGACGAACTAATTGATGACAATGTAACATGGCGTCGTGTTAAGCCATTCGAGAATGTAGAACAAGCTAAAATACGATTCTTGACTGAAACAGAGTGCAAACGCTTAATCAATGCCGCTCGACCAGATTTTCGTGAGCTATTAAAAGCAGCTCTATTTACTGGCGCAAGATGCAGCGAATTAACTCAATTAGATGTTGCTAGTGTTAACATCAATACTGCCACCGTTTATATTAAACAATCCAAAAGTGACAAATGGCGATATATCCCATTATCATCTGAGGGGTTGGATTTTTTCAAAACACTTATTTTGGGTAAAAATGGTGATACTTTCGTTTTCATAAAACAAGATGGCACCCATTGGGGTGAAAATCATCATGCAAGATTGCTCAAAGAGGCGTGCCATCATGCCAACATCACCCCCGCTATTGGCTTTCATGAGCTGCGCCATACTTATGCGTCTCTTCTTGCGCAAGCGGGTGCTGATTTACTCACCATCTCTAAGCTACTAGGTCACGCCGACACCCGCGTCACTTCTCGTCACTACGCCCATTTATGCGATAAAACATTAGCCAATACGGTGAATAGATTGCTACCTAGCTTTGGGCATGAGAAAGAAAGGAAAATTCAGGCTATTGCTTAAAAAGAAAAACCCCGGTTTCTGCACCTATGATTTTAGGGAAAAGAGTTGTCCAGGGACTGTGCGTAGAATATATGTAAAATGCGCGCTAAATTAAAGCTGGTTTTTACAAAGCTAACATCTCAAATCAGCAATCATACTTAATTACTTATCCAAAGAAAGAATATACGAGATACTACACTCACGTTTTACAGCACGCTGGGTTACCAAGGCATCAATAGCAGCGTTTATTACATACGCGCTAGCTACACCCCCAAGGAGAAGCATTTTCTCCCAAGACAAATCTCCAAAAATGCTTACAGCACTTGACCCACCCACATAACTCGATACGCCCTTTGCCAACGTACCAACAAGCGATTCATTTACTGTTTGAAGTTTATTCTTAAAAGTCCGTGTAGCAGGAAGAATTTCTGTTTTTATTATTTTTTCAATTGTTCCTGCATAATCGCCATCGACACCTATACTAGCTTGCTTTGCTTGCAGCATTGACAAGTAACCCAAAAAATCCTCTCGGGCATTTTCCGATCTTTTTCTATACTCAACCACATCTTCAAGGCTTATTTTTTCTATACTTTCTGTCGGCACCAACTCATCAAATATTTCAAAACTTAGATCAGTTACCTGAATATGATTTTTGCTTGGCTCCAGCTTATTGATTGCTCGCGCGTAACGTACGCCGAGCAAATTTGCATAAGGTGATGCATCCGCTAACGGATAAAATCCATTCTTTGCGCCTTCTGTTAAGGCAAAATTCATTTTTGCTGAACAAATCGCGGCGAGCAATATTAACTGTTTAATACAGCCCACTGAAGTTGAAAGCTCATAGGGTTTTATTTTTTCATCAAAGAATAATCTTTCAGCTTCCCCTACTGTTTCTGAAATAGATGAAATATCAACATTGGTTATTGCACGCACCACATCGTTTTCATTTCCCGCCGCACCATAATTTCCTGGCAACACATGAAGACGGCGAAATGTAGATGAGGATTCTAAACCAGCTTGAAATTTTTTAAGAAATAACGGATCATTTATGTCCGCCAAAACCTGCTCAAAAAAGTCGCCTGACACTCTCCCACCCTGGACACCATGCACATAAAGTGGCACGCCAGCATCTCAAAAAGATTGCTCATACCGACGAAGTGGAGAAGGCGCTCCTATCGTTCCAAAATTATTTTTGAAAGTAAAAGACGGACTGTCCATAAAATGAATTTCATCAAAAAGTAAAATTGCTTTTTTAAGTGTTGTCTGGTCTGCATCCATATCGGGATAATAAAGAGCATTAATTTTGTCATGACGCATACTGTTATTCCTTTTGTTTACTCTCATTAAATTTTTTCACGTTCTGCACTTTCCAAAGCAATCCAGGATGTAAATTAATTTTTTTCTGCAGCTCAGTATCCGATGTTATTAATGAGGGCTCAATTTCACCTTCATCTAACAAAAGATCAAAAAACCTTTTTTCATTTTCATTGAATGGTAAAAGATGTGATAAGACATCTTGGCATTCAGTGACAAGACGCTCTGCAAATGAAGCCTGTTGCAAATCATTTTGATTAAGCACAGGAATCAATTTATTTTGAAGCTCCGCGCTATCAAAGCCAATATCCTCTATTTTTATCGTTCGCCAATCATGTCTATTCATACCGCCATAGATAACAAATGCTAAACGTAACCGCGCCATATCAATTTCTTGACGCGACTTTGGATCAACCAATAATCGATGCGCATCATATAAATCTCTGCTTGCACGTCTAGACATTAGAGCCGCTAATTTTCCAGCAGCAAGTTCATGTATATCAAGCAATGGGATATTTTTTGCTTGATATTGCCCCACTAAACACGAATCTTTAACCGCTATAGGCCAAAAAACTACGCGATACAAATAAGATAAATCTATCTCTAAATTACCGCCAGGCTGTACCACGCTCGCATAATTCAAGCGCCATTTTCCCCCAGCATGTTCTGTCGCCACTCGTTTAATAGTGAACCCAGAGCGCTCGCATAAACCAATCAAAACTGCTTCTAGCTCCTTACGCTCTTCAATCATAGTATTGCGATCAACAGAGCCGATATAATTGAGATCAATATCAACCGATAGACGTGTCAAATTAAAATAAAAGGTTCGTCAGCAAAATCTGTGGGTCTGCGGTGGTTCATTAAGCCCACCAAGCTGGTGATACAACGCTATTTGCAAGCATTCTATCGTTTTAAAACCGTACGCTTTTCTGATAGCGAGTTTTGCCTTGTTGTTTAGCCCTTCAACTGGGCCTGATGAAAGCTCACCGCCAGCATGAAACCAATTCAAAATAAGCTCTTTATGTGATCGCAACATTTTGGCAACTTTCTTCATTGGCCCTATCTTTGATCGCATTGTCCGCGTTGCCCAATCCTCAAGTAATTTGTTTGCCCATGTTGCTGACTTGTACGTCCAGAACTGTTGAAAATCCTCTTTCAGTAAATAAGCTTTTACGGACGTTAAATTAATTTTCAGCAATTCACTTAACTTGCGAGTTTGGTTCTGTGTTAAATTAGCCACC
>DAIDIB010000065.1 GCA_027459575.1 Gammaproteobacteria bacterium
ATCGCCTGATGAATCTGCCGCTAGTGTGCCGACTTCCGTCGCGCTGGTTTGACCACCCAGTTTGATGATGGGGTTGCTTAATGTAATGTTATTAATATTGGAGGCCGCGCTTGCGTAACCGAATAAGCCAAAGGTATTCAGTGTGCCTGAGCTTTCATATAAATTACTGATCGAATAGTTTGCGCCGTTTAAGATACCTGAAAAAGGATAGCTGCTGGTACCAATAGGAACAAATCCCGCTCCTGCGGCAGTGCCGTTGGTATTGGTTGCCCATTCGTTGGAAGCGCCAGCTGCGCCTGTGGTGGCGGCATTGTAAGAAGCATTGGTCAGGTCAACATTACCGGTTAAAGTGTAAGTTGCGCCGAGGGTTGAGCCCATTAATTGTAATTGCTCCGGCGAAGCAACGTTAGTGTTGATGTAATACGATGAACCGTTGTAAGCCTCTAAAAGTGGACGAGTTTGACCAGCAAAGATAAACCAGGCGTCGTTTGGCGCAGTTGAGGTGGTGGAAGGTGTGGCAGTAATTGACCAGCTTGCCCCGGTGTAGGTAGCTAGTGCCAGAAGATTGGCAGTGGAATGACCGGTAGCGGAAGCTTGTCCATTTCCGGAAGAGCTCGTCGTTGAACCGTCCGAGCCGATGCCAGTGGTGGTCACATCAAAAAAGTTGCCGCTGAGCGTTAGCTCGGTTGAATTGTTACCCCCCATGAACCCACCGGTATTGCCCGCGCTACCGGTGGTTTTACCCGTGCCGTAGTTATCACTCACATTCACCGCACCAAAAGCGGGGCTGCTAAAAACGCCACCTGCATAGCCCATAAAGCTGCCAGCGGTAGAATTACTGCTGACGGAGGCCGTGCTGTAATTGTTTGAAACGATGGTTATCGTATTCGTCAGGTTTGGTTGTTCTACTACACCCAGCAAACCTCCTGTGGCGTTGTAACCACTTGCGGTAGTGGTCGATATGGATCCTGTGCTGAAGTTATTTTCAATGAGGTTTTGAAGACCAACGACATTGCCGGCGAGAATGCCATTTGAGTTAGTACCAACGACCGTGGCATTCGTCATGCCGATATTTTCCAGTACGGCAGCACCTGACAACAGTCCGAATAAACCGGAATCCAGGTTGGCATTAGCCGTACCATTAACGTTCGTCATGTTTGCCTGGTTTTGATAGAAGTTGTTAATGACGTAGCCTTGGCCGTTAAAGCTGCCAGTAAAGGCATTCGCAGTCGTTGTATTATCATTTGGCCCATAACCGATCGGGAAGAAACCATTGCCAGTAGAGGTGCTGGTGTTGGTTCCCCATTCATTTGCCTTATTGCCCAAGGCATTGGTTAAGTCGATGTTGGCATTCAGTACATAAGCCGCGCCAAGTGTTGCGCCCATGAGTTGCAAGGCTTCGGGTGTGGTGACGCTAAGTGTATTAAAGGCCAGTAGTAACGGGCGGGTGTAACCACCCCCGGTTGTGGTAGCGCCGGTGAACATAAACCAGGAATTATTGGTGTGGCTGCTCCCGGTGGTGAGTACGTTGGTAATGGTATTAGTGCCTGTGCCAGTTGGCCACGCAGCACCCGTGACGCCGGTGGTATTGGTATATGACGCGATAAGAGAGAGATCAACGGGTGTAGAGCCACTTGTCAACGTACCACTGCTATTGTAGTCCGTGACAGATGCAACGCAACTGACGCTACCAAAACAACCGCCGATTACATACGTGCCGGTTGCATTTCCACTAGCAAAAGGCGTTGTCTGACCGGATGTGCCCGCATCCCATAGATCATTTGAAACGGTACCCGCGCTTCGTCCTAAAAAGCCACCGATGAGCGCACCTGCACCGGTTGCGCTGACCGCGCCGGTTGAATAGTTATACGCAATAGTGCCGGATTCAATGTCCCCAACAAAGCCACCCACGCGTAAATTGCTGGCCGTGCCAGTTTCAGAAACAGCAGTGGTGCTGTAAGAATTATTCATGTTGCTGTAAGTGGCGGCGGCGAGTCCGCCCAGGTTAATATAATTAGGGCTGCCGCCAGTAAATGTCGCGCTGACAGTGCCGCCAACGGAAGCGGAATTTGTCACGCTGCCACTAGCAATGTACCCGAGTAAACCGCCCATATTCACGCTACCTGTGACGGATCCATTCAGTGATATTGTTGGATAGAGGCTTAAATCAGTGTTGATAGTTCCTTGCGAATCACCGGCCAGGGCGGCCAGGTTTGCACCAGTGGTACTGGTGCTGGTAATAGAAGTGTTCATGAGATAGGTATTGGTAATACTGGAAGCCGAACTTGTTGTCCCAAACAAGCCCAAATTGGAGCTGTTTGAATTTTCGTATAAGCCAGTAATTAAATAATTTTGTCCGTTAAAATTACCGGTGAAGTTATTGGTGTTATTGCCGATCGGTACAAATCCTGTGCCGTTAACATTCGTCCAGGAAGAAGTGCCATTGGCATTGATGTTGCTGTTGAGCTGCCAATAATTTCCAAGCAGCGTTGTATTCGAATTGATACCTTGCAAACCATATACATCAACCACCTGATAAGGTGAACCGCTAGCACCCGTGCCACCCGTTACACGCAAGAAAGAAGCGCCTGATGGAGTAGAAGCACCTGATGCGATTTGAAAATTGGTGACATAGAACGAAGGCAGGGTGGCGGTATTTTGACTCCAGTTGCCGATGGCCAGATTGAATGTGCCTACATAAATGCTGCCACCTGAGCCGGTGGTAATCGATTGTGGTGAGCCTGTTGTACCGGCATTAAGTGTTAAGCCACCGGAAGGTGCGGTGATGGAAGAGTTTAAGGTGATGGTGCCAGCAGCAGTGAGAGTGAGCGTGTTGGCACTGGACCAGCTGAGAGGCGAGTTGGCATTCAGCGTAATATTACCTGCTTCCGTACCTGTTGAACCGGTGTTAACCGTGATGCTGTTGGAAGCCAGGTTAGTGTTCAAGGTGGAATATAAGATATTGGCACCCGTGGCGGTTGGTGTGTACGTATTGCTGGCGAGGGTTTCGCCTGTGGTTGAGCCCGTGCCAATAGTGACGTTCCACGGGTCGAGTAACCAGTTACCCGTTTGGCCATTTGCCGCGGATGTATTGACGAGCAAGTTCCCCACGTCGAGTACGTTGTGGCTAGAGGTTTCTATGTAGCCACCATTGCCACTTTGTGCGCCACCTTGTGCGGTGATGTTGCCATTCGCGTTGGTATAATAATTTGACCACAACGTGACTTGGCCACCGTTACCACTCGTGATCGCATTGGCGTTAATGGATGCGCCTGGTAACATCACGACTGCATTCGCGTTTGGCAGCGGGCCCGCGCCGTGGAAATTACCGCCGATGAAGGCGCTGCCTCCGCCTGCATCACCGCTTACATCAATGAGCGTGTTTGTATCGAGTAAAATATTTGCGCCGGTAATGGAAACATTACCGCCGGTTTGCGCCACACCTTTACCAGAAGCATCCAGTGTGCCGTTGACATAAACGGTGTTAGCATTGGTGGGGTCGGTGTCCGCCGACAAAATAATCTGGCCATTTTGTTCTTGCACAGAATGCGCTTGCGCGACACCTTCCATGTCGATCACATTATCCAGCACGCCTGCTGCCGCTTTGGCGGAAATCATGACCGTGCCGCCGTCTGCAATAAGCGAGCCCGTGTTCTTCACGCCGTTTGGCAACGCATTGCCATTTTGATCGTGTCCAGGCGCGGAGGTGGGTTGATCAATCGCAAAATTAATAAGACCACTACCATCAAAACTTAAGGTGAAATCATTAGCCGAGCCTAACACCACTTTGCCAAGCTCCGCTTGTATCATGCCGTGATTCACAACGCCGGGCGCGATGAGCGCGACTAGGCCATTTTGCGCGGCGATGATGGTGCCTTCGTTGATGACAGCGCCAGAATAAGGCGAGACATGCGTGAATTGATAATTACCATTCAAGAAATTAGCATCAGTGATGTCTGCCGTGGTGGCAATGAGTCCGCCAACATTCACATACGCCGATGGGCCAAAATAAATACCAGCAGGATTCACCAGAATGATCTGGCCGGTGGCCGTGAGGGTCCCATAGATTGCGGAGACTCCCTGAGTGGGACTGATACGGTTTAAAGTAATACCGCCTGCTGGTTGATTAAAATGGGTGGCTTCTTGCTGGCCGATGTTGAAGCTTTGCCAGTTGATGATGGCTTTTTGTGAGGTTTGGTTGATGGTGGTGGTGCCGGGGGCTTGCTGGATGGAGACTTGACCGGCGGAGATATTATTGACGACGGGGTTAGCGAGTGCCGAGCACGTTATCATAAAGGCTACCGACCCGCATATAAGCCGATCAGCTCTTATAAAACGCCCGCACAACTGACTTAACAGTTTTCTGGGTTTTTGCCACCACTCCATCGTCCTCTCCGCAACCTAAGCACTTGTTTTTATTATGCTTTTTTCATTGTTTTATTGATGCTTTAAATGGTCCTCACTACTTAACTATAGAGGGGTTTAGAAATTTTGCTCGGGGAAAGTGCAAATTTAAGTGTAATAAAAACAATGGGTTAATAATTATTTTTTGCTATGTAAGTACTTGAAAGTTGGTGAGTTGGCTAGGTTGGCCTTCGCAAGAAACGCTCAGCCCAACCGAATCTACGCTTTAATGTTTGAAGGTGAAATCGAAGGCATGAGCGAAAAACCCCACATAGAGGAGCATAAAACCCAGCATTAGGCCGAAGAGGCTGAATAGAAAGGGGATTTGTTCCAGATGATTTTCCATTGTTTCTTTCCAGCGTTTAACAAACATGACGCGGAAAATGCCGATAGCCAGCATGGAGCCGCCTACAAAGATCACAACCGTGCTCCAGCAGAAACCGAAGCAGTCCGAATATAACAGCGCCAGACTACCGAAAATGGTGGGTAGAACGCCACCCATGATGTAACCCGTTTCGGTTTTTATCATGCCTTTTGCCATTTCCAGGGCGTCTTCGAGGTTGAAGAGAATGCCGAGCGATAGTACTACAGAGACGATGCCGAACCAGCGTGCGAATATGAGATAGTCCATTGTGTTATTCCGTCGTCGTCCCGGCGAAAGCCGGGATCCATCAATTAAGCTTCTTAAAATACTAACATTATAATACAATATTGAAAAGGAAGTTTGGAGTCGCAAGGATGCGGAAGGATATTTCGTTTTATCTGCTAAGGCTGCTGATCATCACGGTGGGGTGTCTTTTTGTTGCAAGTCTTACCGGCTGCAAAGAACATTTCTACGGCATGCTAAATCCCAAAGGCATCGTCGCTTTTCAGGAACGTAAATTATTCTTTGACACGTTGGCGTTAATGCTGATTGTGGTGTTGCCTGTCATCATCATGAGTTTCACTTTTGTTTACCACTATCAAGTGTCACATCGTATCAGAGATTATGAGCCCAACTGGAGTCACAGTCATTTTTTAGAATCACTGTGGTGGGGTATTCCTTGCGTGATTATTCTGGTGCTCGCCATTCTTACCTGGAAAAAAACGCATGAACTGGATCCGTTCAAACCCATCACCGGTTACAACCAGAAGCCGATGGTGATTCAAGTGATTGCGCTGCCGTGGAAATGGTTATTCATTTATCCACAGCAGGATATTGCGACGGTTAATTATCTGGAAATTCCTGTGGGGGAACAAGTGGAATATCAGATCACTACTGATAATGTGCCGATGAGCGCGTTTTTCATTCCGCAATTAGGAAGCCAGATTTACACCATGACCGGCATGCGCAGTCGCTTGCATTTGGTGGCGAATGAGCCGGGTGATTATGTCGGGATGAATACACAATTTAATGGCGATGGATTTTCTGACATGCATTTTGACGTGCATGTGGTGGAAGCAGCCGAGATGGCAAAATGGATTAGTGAAATGAAAAAATCCCCGAGTCATCTAACGGATGACGCCTATTATAAGTTGTTACAACCGACGATTAACGATAAGCCACGATTTTACGCGGGCGTTGCGACAAATTTATTTAATCATGTCATTGATCTTTATATGCATTCATCAGGCACGGTTCATCCGCGCGAAAATTTGCGTCATCAAAACGTAGACGTTGTCCCGGCGAAAGCCGCGGAAGTCGTCCCGGCGAAAGCCGGGATCCAGTTAAATCCAGCTCAGGGATAACTTATGTTGCTAAAATTATTGTTAGGTAAATTAACATGGGAAGCTATCCCACTGCACGCGCCTATTATTTTAGGCGCGGATATTTTCATGCTTCTCGCGGCGGCGACTGTTTTAATTATAATTACCGTGTTGCATAAGTGGTCTTATATCTGGCATGACTGGATAACTACCGTCGATCATAAAAAAATTGGCATCATGTATTTGCTGCTTTCGATAGTGATGTTGCTACGCGGATTTTCAGACGTGGTGTTGATGCGTTCGCAACAGGCGATCGCGGCGGGAAGCAACGCGGGATTTTTGCCGCCCGATCATTACGACCAGATTTTTTCCGCGCACGGTGTCATCATGATATTCTTTGTCGCCATGCCGATGATGTTTGCTTTGCTTAATATGGTAGTGCCGTTGCAGATTGGCGCGCGTGACGTGGCGTATCCGTATTTGAATTCTGTCAGTTTCTGGTTGACGTTTGTGGGTGCGATGTTATGCAATGTGTCGCTGATGATTGGTGATTTTGCCGCGACCGGCTGGTTGTCTTATCCGCCGTTGTCGGAAACCTATTATAGTCCGGGCGTGGGTGTGGATTATTATATCTGGTCGCTGCAAATAGCCGGTGTGGGAACAATGCTCGCTGGTATTAATTTTATCGCGACGATTATAAAAATGCGCTGCAAGGGCATGACATTGATGAAAATGCCAGTATTTGTGTGGTCAGCGTTGTGCGCGATGATTCTGGTGGCGCTCGCCTTTCCTATACTAACCGTCACTCTCGCCTTATTAACACTGGACCGCATGCTTGGTATGCATTTTTTCACCGATTTTGCCGGCGGCAGTGTCATGATGTATGTTAATCTGATTTGGGCATGGGGTCATCCCGAAGTTTACATTCTTATTTTGCCTGCATTTGGTATATTTTCTGAGGTGGTCGCTACCTTTAGTCAGAAAACATTGTTTGGTTACGCAACAATGGTGTGGGCGATTGCCATCATTACATTTTTATCTTTTATCGTCTGGCTGCATCACTTTTTCACAATGGGTGCGGGGGCGGACGTTAATGCGTTTTTTGGCATTACCACCATGATTATCGCGGTTCCCACTGGTGTGAAAGTGTTTAACTGGCTATTCACCATGTATAAAGGCCGCATTATTTTGGCGACGCCGATGTTGTGGGTAACGGCCTTTTTCACTACCTTTGCTATTGGCGGTATGACAGGCGTCATGATGGCGGTGCCACCCGTGGATTTTCAGGTGCATAACAGTTTATTTTTAGTGGCACATTTTCATAATGTTATTATTGGCGGCGTGCTGTTCGGTTATTTTGCCGGTGTTATTTTCTGGTTTCCCAAAGCGTTTGGTTTTCGTCTGGATGAAAAATGGGGCAGGCGCTCGTTTATCATGTGGTTGGTGGGATTTTATTTTGCGTTCATGCCATTGTATGTACTTGGTCTGGATGGATTCATGCGACGAGTTAATCATTATACCAACACCAGTTACCAGCCATATTTGGTGACGGCTGCCTTTGGCGCCGCGTGCATTTTTGTTGGCATCGTTATGCAGCTGATTCAGATATATGTCAGCATTCGCGATCGACAAGCCTTGCGTGATCGCACGGGCGATGTGTGGAATGGCCGCACACTCGAGTGGTCTGTTTCGTCACCCGCGCCGCTTTATAATTTCGCGGTGTTGCCAACGGTAACGGAGCGCGATCAGTTCTGGGTTGACAAGGAACATCCCGCCGTACATCAAAAAGAAATCGATTATCAACCCATTCATATGCCAAAAAATACTGGCGCGGGATTTATCATCGCCATGTTTGCTGGAGTGATGGGTTTTGCGCTGATTTGGGAGATGTGGCCAGAGGCGGTTATAGGATTTTTGGGAATAATACTCACCGTGATCGCGCGCACCTTCGTTAAGGAAACTGATTATTACATCGATGCTGACACGGTCAGACAAACCGAGTTGGCGCACATGAAGGAGATGAAATCCAGTGCATAATCATGATAGTGATGCGACAGATGTTTTTGGCTTTTGGCTATATATCATGACCGACTGTATTTTGTTCGGTACCTTGTTCGCCACGTTTTTGGTGTTGAATGATCCCGGTACAAACATGTACATGCTGAAAAAGCACGTGGATTTAAAAGATATTTTGCTGGAAACATTTTTACTACTGGCGTCCAACTTTACTTTTTGTCTCGCCATTTTGAGTTTGTATCACGATAAATTACGCAGGGTGCAAGCGTGGCTGGTGATTACCTTTTTACTTGGCGCGAGTTTCGTGTGGATGGAGTTGACTGAATTCGCGCGTCTGGCCAGCGAAGGTTATCGCTGGGATGTGAGTGCGCAGGCGTCGTCCTTTTTCACATTGGTTGGCACCCATGGCTTGCATGTCAGCTTTGGTCTGTTATGGATTTTATTGATGATTTTTCAATTGTCGTTTTTCAAAACGTCACAAGTGGCGAAACGGCGCATGACATACCTGGGGTTGTTCTGGAACTTTCTGGATATCGTGTGGATTTTCGTATTCACCATCGCTTATTTGATGGAGGCGCTCTATGTCGCATGAAGAAGCTCACCAGCCTGATTACGGCACCGGGCAAAAAAAATTAAGTATCTATATCGCGGGCATTATCGTCTGCGCCGCACTCACCGTGATTTCCTTTTGGGCGGTGATGTCGAATTCATTCACCAAAAGCGAAACATTCGCCATCATTTATATTTCGGCCTGCATTCAATTTCTGGTGCAAGTCATCTGCTTTCTCCGTTTAAACACAAAAACCGAACCCGGCCGCACCAACGTGATATCTTTCGTGTTTACCGGCGTCATTTTACTCTGCATTGTGATAGGCTCGGTGTGGATTATGTCGAATTTGAGTTATAACTTGATGGGTTGATCGGGTCAAATGGCTAAGTTATTGTTACAAGAAGAAGTATTGTGACAAAAGATGTCACAATACTTATAAATCTGTCTGTTTACATAAAGACAGTTTTATAGTAAACTGTCTTTATAATAAGAGACAGGATAAAATGTGATAGAAGCGTTATTACCTATATTATTAAGCGAATTTCACGATAAGCTCAAAGCGACTGCTGATGGTATCGTGGAACGTGAAGCGTCTTTTCCCGATTTGCCAGATAAAATTAAAGTAGCGATAGGTATGCGTCGTGTGGGTAAAACGTATTTTCTTTTACAGAATATTCACCAGTTAATAAGAGATAATGGAATATCACTCACGCAGATTCTTTATCTTAATTTTGAAGATGATAGACTCGCGCCTTGTTCACAAGCCATGCTTCGTGAGTTGGTCGATGCATTTTATTCATTATATCCTGAAAATCATGATCGTGTTTGTTATTTATTTTTTGATGAGATACAAAATGTAGAAGATTGGCCGATATTCATTAGACGAATGTTTGATACACGTAAAGTGCAAATTTACCTGACAGGATCATCTGCAAAATTATTAAGTAAGGAAATCCATACTTCACTACGTGGTAGAGCAATTACAACAGAAATTTGGCCATACAGTTTTAAGGAATTTTTAAATGCAGAAAATAAACCAATGGATGACGAGTTATTTAACATAAAAAAACGAGATATGATGAATCATTATTTACGGGAATATATTGCAACGGGCGGTTTTCCTGAAATAATTAATAAATCAGAGAATGATAGCAGACAAATATTGCAAGGATATGTTGATGTAGTTGTAATGCGAGATATCATTGAGCGTTATGGCATTACAAATATTACACTAATAAAATACATGGTAAAAACGCTGATAAAAAATACGGGCGGGAATTTTACTGTAAATAAATTTGTAAGCGATTTAAAGTCACAGGGTTTTGCTACATCTAAAAATACCATTCATGATTATTTAAGTTATATAGAGGATGCCTATCTTGCTTTTGCGGTGTCGATGTACAGCGAGTCCATTCGAAAAGTGCATAGCAATCCAAGAAAATTATATGCTATTGATACGGGACTGGTGCGTTCATATTCATTCAGTCTGCCAAAAAATGATGGCCATTTGTTTGAGAATTTAGTCTATCTGGATTTACGTCGTCAGGGACATCAAGTTTATTATTATTTGACCGAAGAGCGTTATGAGGTTGATTTTTTCAGTGTAGACAAAGCCGGCAAGCCCAAGCTTTATCAGGTGGTGTGGGACATGACTGATAAGTCAACGATGGAACGTGAAGAAAGAGCACTAGAAGCAGCCATGTTAGAACTAAAAGTACCGGGTGAAATTATAACCGCACATACCTATATTAAAAATTTTCTCGGTTCGTCTTAATTCGCTGACGACATGCAGAATGGGTTAATCTTTACCTTTTGCAGATCGGTATCAAAGGTTTGTGAAGCCTGGTTCGTGATGGTAGTGATGTTTTGATTTAATGTGGTGCCCGCCAATACTCAAGCGGGTGTAACACTGGCAGCAGCATCTGTCACGTTAAAGAAATAAAAATTAATCGGATCAGCGATGACACCTTGTCTGTCGGTCGGTGCGTCAGTGTAGGTGACATTACTCAGGTGTTTGCCAGATGGCAGATAGAGAATATTGTTAAGACCTGCATCGCTGGTGATTGGATTGCCGTTGTTGCTGCCAATTAATTTAGTTATGTTGCTGTAGTTGGCAATCGCGCTGCTGGAGTTATTGTTTATGACACCATTATTAACGGCGCTTAAGTTTGCTGTCACGGTAGTTAGGTAAGCTGAAAAATCGAGTGTGTTTGTGCTGGCAAGATTGGTGCCATTGATATTGCCAGTGATGGCTGCGTTGTTAGCAAAGATGAAATTATTTCCTGCGCTGCCGCCAACTAAGTTTTGTATATTGCTAAAACCACCTGCCACACCAGTCACGCTTGTCGCTGCGTTTGTGTCACTCAAGTTCCAGGTGCTGTTGACATTGTCTGCTGTTAACGTGTTAGTCCCACTGCTACCATTGATCCTAAATACAGCAGTTGAAATCTAAGGTAAATCTGAGAAACTCTCCATTT
>DAIDIB010000066.1 GCA_027459575.1 Gammaproteobacteria bacterium
TTAGCCACTGCGGGGCTTGCTCTTTTTTTGTGTCTGGTGGGGATCTCTCCGGTTTTTCCGCCCTTCGCGCGATTGATTTATGTGCTCACAATGCTCGTCTTGGCCGGCGCAACAGGTGGCATGATGATGGTACCGCTGGGCAGTTTTTTTCAGACGCGACCGCCCCCAGAGAAACGCGGGCGCGTGATTGCAGTGTCCTGGTTTGCATGGTCTGTGGGCATACTAGTGGGGAGCGGTTTATATATCCCGCTGGAAAAATACCTGGAATCGACCACCGTCTTTATACTCATGGGCATTCTCACATTGCTAGTCGCTTTTTTTATGGCACTCGTTTTCTCGTGTCGAAAACCGGGCAGAGCATCTTGACGTGCGAGCTGTGAACTGCCATTCAGAATATTTTCTCCAACAAGAGATGTATTGGAAACATTACAAAAGCAGGATAACCAATCATAATAGTTACCAACCACACCGAAGAAGGCAGCCGCTTCCAATGATGCAAAGCTGGAACAAACACCCAATTGATATTCTCTTCTACATCGGTAAAGAAATAAGTTAAAACTAATACGCCCCAAACTACACATGTTTGAAAATAAAAAGCTCGATCATCATATCCCCAGTCCGCAAGAAATATAATCCAGATGACAGGCAAAGCAATGTGAAATAAAGACAGACATCTTACAAAAAATGAAAGATTTTTATCGAACATATAGTCCGCGTGCCCCATGAGCGAACGTTTTGTGACTAGACGAAAGAAAAAATCAACGCACCAAATAAGTTCGAGTACCAATATGCCTACAGAAGCCATACTGATTAAAAGAGATGATTTTAGCCATAGCGCTAATACCGTTTGGAAGAGACCGATATCAGAAAACCATAGGAAATTTTTGATACCGTAGGTTTTTGTATAAACTGGTATTAAAATTAAGATAAAAATGGTTAGCGCAATTTCTAACATTTTATGCTTCCTTTTGTTTTATAATAGAGTGAATTGCTGGGGAATGCATCGAAAAGTCGAGTCCAAGAAAAAAGCCCGATTATCACCAGTAAATTGTTCAATTAGGATATCTATAATAGTTTCTGCGTCACTATTGCACTTTCATTGACATTTCGGCCCCGACTTAGTATAACTAAATGAATACAAGGAAAATAAAATGCAAAACAATAGTTTATTTTCTTCATTAATATTCTTCGTCATTCTATTAATCGGCGCGGCATTAGCATATACCCTCCACATAAGTTCTAACGGCTACGAAAGTTACTATGTTTTTGGCGGAGCTATTTTCATTGCCTTTGTCGTTTCAGCCGCAATTAAAGTTGCAAATCAGTGGGACAGGGCCATTGTTTTACGACTGGGCCATTTCCACTCCTTAAGGGGGCCGGGATTATTTTTTATCATTCCTATTATCGATACAATTGCTTTCTGGATTGACATCAGGGTTCTAACGACCGCATTCAAAGCGGAAAAGACTCTGACCAAAGATACGGTGCCTGTTGACGTCGACGCAGTTCTCTTTTGGAAAGTGATTGATCCTAAAAAGGCCGCCCTGGAAGTAGCCGATTACGTAAGTGCCATTGGGTGGGCATCGCAAACAGCTCTGCGCGATGTGATTGGCAAGACCATGCTTTGTGACATGCTTGAAGGAAGAAATAAAATTAGCAAAGAACTGCAAATGATTATTGATGAACGCACCGAGCCCTGGGGGATCAATGTTATTTCGGTCGAACTCAAAGACGTCCTGATTCCTCCTGCTTTGGAAGATGCAATGTCCATGCAAGCACAGGCCGAAAGAGAACGTCAGGCTCGGGTCATTCTTGGAGATTCAGAGCGGCAAGTGGCAGAAAAATTTGGTGAAGCAGCTAAGACCTATATCAGCAATCCTGTTGCATTGCATTTAAGAGCAATGAACATGCTTTATGAGGGATTAAAAGAAAATTCTACTATCGTCATTGTCCCCAGTTCGGCCATCGAAACGATGCAACTGGGAGGTCTTGCGGGGATGACGGCATTGACTATGGGGTTAGACCAAAAGCACCCAAGCAGTGCAAAAAAAAGCGAGATAGAGAATAAGCCGAGGGAACCATGAAAATCATTTAATTATTAAATGATTTTCGTTGAATTCAAGTAAGATTCTTACTTCACATGTTCATCCCGCAACAGCTTGGTTCGCCTTTCTTCGTATTCCTGGCTGGTAATCTCCCCAGCGGCATATCTCGTTTGCAGGAGTTTTAGAGGAGATTGCATTTTCCGGTAGGTAGTCCGTCTTACCGGCATCAAGAAGGAAAAAAACATGATCCAGAGGAGGACCCAGAAAACCCACCAAAACCAATGCATTCCGTAGCAGTACATAGTTGGAACCTCCTTTTTACCTTCCAAACATGGACCCAGTGTACATCAGCTCCCACGGATCGCTACAGCTCGGAAATATTCTCATTATTTCGATCCTGGTTACGCGTGGGATCGCGATGAGTGCTTTGCCTTTGTTCGTTGTGGGAGAAACTCTTGTGGCGGCAATGGTCTTTACACTTATCTCGGATTTTTTCAAAGTCTTCATCTTCCATCGCCTCAGAATCTCATAGGATGAGTATTGTGTTTTGAGGTAACATAAGGAATAAGAATGACCTAGCTAGTTTATTCGGTTCGCTAACAGCTGCATATTGTCAGGGAATTATTCTCGGCGCATTCGTGCAAGGTGTGCAGGTATCCGGACGTAATTTCAGTGGCGGTCCATTAGATTGGGCAACAGGTTTTAGTGTGATGACTGGGATCGCGGTTGTAGCTGGCTATGCATTGCCAGGCTCAACCTGGATGGTCATGAAATCAGAAGATATATTGCAAAACTGGGCGCGCCAAGTTGCGTCTTATGTACTCGGTTTTGTCGGGATTTTTATGGCACTCGTTAGTATCTGCATGCCTTTTATCAATCCTGATATTAAAATGTTTTGGTTTAGTATGCCTAATTTTTTTTATTTACTACCCATTCCAGTAGTCACTATGATTTTATTTATACTCGCCTGGCGTGATTTACAGCAAACAAAAGCGGAATATCGTCCATTTTTTTTAAGCATGGGCATATTTTTGATGGGATATTTAGGTATTGCCATCAACGTTTATCCATGGATAATTCCTTTTAAATTCACACTTTGGGAAGCAGCAGCTTCTGGTCCAAGCTTGAGGCAGTGGGCTTGGTTTACCGGGCTTTGGTTGGGAGGTTTGTTAACAGCGCTGGCATTGTCTTATCCAGTGAAGTTATTAATCTGGTTAATGAGTTAGAGTAAAGAATAATATGATGACGGTAATGAACAATTTATGCATTGGATAGACGAACAGGTCATGAAATATGGGCGTTTCACCCAAATGGTGAAACTATGCCAACGCCTCTTTATGATAATAATGCCTTATATGCTGGCGCAGGGGACGGCTATATATACAAATTAAACACCGAAAACGGTAAATTAATCTGGAAATCAGATATTATTTCTTTTGTAAGCATGTCTTCTCCCGTAAAGAGCAACGACTCAATTTTTTTTGGTGGAACCAATCCAAACTTTTTCTACTCGATTGATATGAAGACAGGAAAAATAAACTGGAAAACAACATATCCAGGTATAATATCGACAGGAATGGGTGATTGTACGCCTGCGTATGAGGCTGGCATCGTCGTACAAGAGATAACGATAAAAAGTGGAGACGCATCAAAGCCGGTTGCAAACGTATTGCTAGCCCTCGATGCAAAATCGGGTAATGTTATTTGGACAAAACGATTTGCCAAGGGACAAATTCCCCCAGCCATGAAAACCGCAACACCTGTAATATCAGATGGAGTCGTTTACGAAGGAAGCCCTGTATCAGGTGACTATTCCGCCATTGATTTGAAAAGCGGAAAAGAGCTTTGGTCGATTCATTTAGGCAGCCAAATAAGAGCGGGCGCCGCTATTCAAAATGGTATTGCATACATTCCATACAGCTCAGGAAATATTGCAGTGATACGCATTAAAGATGGCAAGCTATTGAATAAAATCCATATTGGAGGAACATTTGGACCTTCTTCTCCCGTTATAATAGGCGGAACATTATATACCTCAAATATTTTTGGCTGGGTCATGGCTATGCCAGTTAGCAAATTGCTTCATCACCCCAAGTCACCAGGAACTACAAATGATTAAGTTATTCACTTATTAACTATTTGCAATGTGAAACTCTCCCCATTCACAGTGTGTATGACTAAAGCATACATGCCCTTCCGAAGGTTAAGGTTAGTTTGCGATGCTGACAATTGAATTAAAGCTCGAGCGCCAATCTTGGCTGTTATGCCATCATAACCTGCCTTGAATTGATTGTAATTATAATCATTATGAAATGCGCCAGGAGGCAATGCTGCAAGCATATGACTGTTCCAGGCTTCGACTACGTTGCCATCTGGCCCAATCAGATCAACAGAAATGATATTGGAAGGTTCAGCGGCAGTGCCAGCGTCAAGGTAAGCTGTAAATTCAATGTTACCATTAGCCTGTAAACTGGCTTGAGATAAGCTGATGTGATGTTTAGCTGGGCTAACAGGCCCTCCATGAAATGGGGTGAATACAGAACCCCGGAAATCATTATAAGTTAATACGACAAATAAAATGGTCATCACCAGCCCTATTAACCCGCTTCGAGTGACATTTCGAGCGCTCCATGCGCCGCTACCGAAATATCGAAACCAGGTTGAATTGTTTAGGGTAGGATAACGTCGCATTAACCAGCTATCAATTGAGAATGCGGCTGAACCTCCAATGAAAAGAGTAACCCCCATGGCAAAATTAGCCGAAGCCATCGTCCATTCATCTATACAGGTCGCTCCTTGCCAGCCAAATAATAACATTAATAAAAAACTGATCCCGATAGTGACCAGCGCGGATAATCGAGACATAAAACCTAAAATTAGAAACAGCCCGAATACCAATTCAGCGACACTAAATAAGATTGCACTGGTGTAAAGTAGAGTGAAGTGATGCAACATATAATCGACTATTTTGTCCATTCCTAATAGCGCGCCAGGCATCGCACTTTGAAATTTATTTGCAAGCCAATTCGCGGAATGTGGATCAAGCTTGCTGGGATCATAAATCAAACGCCGACTTCCTCCTCCCCAAAAAATCCAGCCTTGAGTAAAACGCACGGCGAGCAAAATGATGGCAATCAGACGCCAGGTAGCTATCGTTTCGCTGTTATTAGTTTCACCACAAATATCTTTGCTCATCATTTCCTCTCTCCGAGTAGATATTAACCAGGTTACTGTTTAAATCCAAAACGCTTAAAAATTCTCAAGGCTTCGTCCGATTTCAGAAAAGCCATCCACAAGCGAGCAGCCTCAGGATGTGGCGCATCCTTTATCATGGCGATAGAGTAGATTGCCATGGTATTTTCCTTTTCAGGGATGGTTATATATTTAATTGGATAACCTGATTTTTCCAGGAATATCGCTTCAGATTTCCATGTTACCCCTGCATCCGCCAATCCCTGCATTAGAAACAGTGGGGTTTGGCGATGGTGAATATGGGTTAAAATAGTATGACCATTCTGGACTTTTGTGTCATAAACTTCTTTTTCAAGCGCTTCCCCTCCGGCCTTGATAAGTGAAAGTTTGATTTGACGCGCAACGCCCTCCCAGGCAGGATTGGGCATGGCAAGGCGAATTGTTGGCTTGCCAAGATCTCTAAGGTTTTTTATATGCGCGGGATTATTTTTAGGAATCATGATAGCTAAATCATTTGTCACATAATTAACCTGGGGACCAAGCAATACACCTGATTTGATAAGCGCTGCTACTTTTAATTTACCAGCAGCATAGACATCTGGCTTAACCGTCCATGTCATATTACCAACGGATATGGTCCCACCATGTTGTATCTGTTTTAAAAGAATACCTGGAGGTAATGTTTCATAATAAATTTTGCCGCGTAATTCAGGATGTTTTTTCTCAAAAGCATGTATCAAGGGCGCCATGGCGAAGTAATAGTTACCGCCAACGAAGATCACAAGAAGCGCGCCTTGTAATGAGCCATGGAAGTCTGGTAAATCATCCACTTCAGGCACAGTAAATTCAAAGCCTTTATGTATAGAGGGGTTATTCGCCCCTTTTTGCCATGGCGGATATAATGTTTCATGATATTGCGGTATGCTATCGCGGCACCGGTGAATCGCTGCGGCGTCAGCAGGGTTAATAATAGCTGAGAAAAAACCCCCTACTAATAACGATATTATATAGCTTGATTTGATGGGCCGCATGTCACATATTCTTAGGGGAAATTGATGCTGCATATTTGCAAATAATTTTTGCTCGTTATTAGTTACATACGCATTAATGCATATCCATCGTTCTGCTTTATCACTAGCGTGGTCAGTGTTGATAACGCTACCTTGATATCCTTATTAACTTCTTCGGGCTTGAAGTGCATATCAGCAAGCGCATTACCACATACTAGCACTTCGACTCCTGATTTTTTCAAATCCTCAATGATTTGCATATTAGGATTATCATGTTTAAATTTTTCCAGGAATGTTTTGTTATCTAGGGCAATCGGGGTGGCTTTTCCGTGGATGATAATAGCAAACTTTAAATTAGCTAAAGGTACGCCTGCAGCCACGAACGTATTGACAGCACGTGCGATGTGCACTAATCCTTCATTAATCTTTGAAATATCACTGCCTTTCTCTGTCAAATCAAAGATGGCCTTGTAGCTTTTTGCAGGATTGGGTTTGTTTACAACATCTGGCCAGACATGCACCGGGCCATAGGCATGAATCACCGGATATTGCCAAAAATCAGCGGCAGATGTGTTGCTATATACAAATATGGCAAAAATAAGGAGTATAATTCGTTTGTAAAAAATAGAATTTAGCATTTGACATCCATTTCAAAAAAATAGCTTATTAAACCCAAATAAAGCTTCCTAAAATAGTTTAAAGCAATCTACTGTTAATTACCACCCTGGATGACCACCCCGGGCATCTCATCCATCGAGAATGCCCGACCGCTTTTAGCATCGCTGTTCAACAGACTGTTAGCAAGCGCATGTTTATGCTGCTTGAGCTCAACAATTTTTTCCTTAAGCGCACCTGACTCGCATTCGGACTGCAGGCAGTATAGGATAATGGTTTGAATGGAAATTGAAAGGTCTTGACTAGATGACAAGCTCAACTACACTGCAGCCGAATGTGACGGAACTCAACATCTCGGTGGGTTTCTGGTCTGTCATTGTGTTAACCGGCGCGGGATCTGGGTTTGTCGGTGCACTGCTGATGAAGCTGCTTCGTGTTACGCAACACCTTTGTTACTCTTACGATAGTGGAGATTTTCTGCGAGGTGTAGAGCATGCGCCAGAAACTCGCCGTGTCGTGATTCTCTTTCTTGCTGGAATTCTGGCGGCGACTGTGCTTTATGCGATGAAGAAGTTTTTACATGAACCCGATGGCAGCTTGTCTGAAGCAATATGGACAAAATCTGGAAAGATGCCTACTACGCGCACCCTGATTCACTCTGTTATGTCGATCGTAACTGTGGGCATGGGAGTTTCTCTCGGTCGCGAAGGGGCTTTGAAGGAAGCGGGCGCGGTCGTGGCGAATAAGCTCTCGGATTGGACCAAGTTGATTGCGGCGCAAAGGCAACTACTGGTGGCCTGCGGGGTCGGAGCCGGCATGGCGGCGGCCTATAATGTACCGCTGGGTGGCGCGCTCTTTGCAGCCGAGGCGTTGATGGGTTCCCTGGCACTTTCGAACGTGTTACCTGCGTTTGTGGCTTCTTTCACAGGCATTGCGATATCCTGGCTACTCTTGCCGAATGAACCAGCTTATATATTTCCGGTGTTGAATGTTTCAGGTTCTTTAATCCTGTGGGCGCTGCTGATAGGACCTCTCATAGGCCTAATCTCTTTGGTATATGTGCGGGCAATTGGTTGGGCACAGACACATAAGCCAAAGGGTTGGCAGGTGATTGCACTACCAATTGTGGTGTTCACCGCAGTGGGCGTGATGTCGCTCAAATTCCCGGAAATTCTGGGTAATGGCAAGAATATCGTTCAACTTACATTTGATAACAAGATTGGAGCCGGACTGCTTTGCTGGCTCATCTTTCTACGTCCATTAGCCGCAGTGTTTTGTCTCAGAACGGGCACGCCTGGTGGACTTTTCACTCCAACGATGACGCTAGGTGCGCTGCTGGGCGATGCAATGGGGCAGATTTGGAATCACTTAGCACCATTCAACCCGATCTCAGGATATGCATTGATTGGCTCAGCAGCCTTTCTGGGCGCAGCTACTTTGGCGCCACTCTCATCCGCAGTGTTTTTGCTCGAGCTCACTCAACGTGCCGATTCGCTGATGGTGCCGTTGCTGATCGCGATTGCCGGGGCCACGATCACATCGCGGCGATTTAGGGCCAGTTCGATTTACTCGGTGCAGATCGAGGTTAGACCCCATTCGAGCCAAAAGGGGACAAATCTTTAAAAATCTTTAAAGCTGTCCATGCCATAGATGGATGATATTATGTGCAAAAAGCTAAATTTTAGAGAAATTATAGCGCCTCTGAAAAAAGCAATGAGTATCTTGTAAGCTGCATGTAAATGATACTTTAAAGGTAGGTATTAAGTTTGTTTTGTATTCTTATTGCCTTAGCAGTATTCTCAATCGTACCGAACGGAGCTAAAAAAATATGATTGCAAAGCAGTCTATCTAGTTCAATATTTTAAATAGTAGGGGAATGAAGATGGTCTATAACAAAATATTAGTGGCTGTTGATGGTAGTGAAACCTCAACTCTAGCGATGCAGGAAGCTATCAATCTTGCTAAAATGTAACGTCTCGCACTAATTTACATACTTCATCTCGATTTATTTAAGTTGAGACAATTTTTCAATCTCCCTAAATAAAAACGCCCGCGTTAATAAACGCGAGCGCCTCCCTATCACTGTTTAACGTCAGCCCTGCTTGTGTATGTTAATTGCCTCCTTTAGTACATCATCAGCGAGGTGATTCATTTTCTTATCCGTCGCCAGCCGCAATGCTGTTACCAGCAATTGATGCACCAATCGTGGATTGCCTTTCGATGCCATCCGTAGCAGATCAATGCCAGCATCAGAAAGCAGAGTGTGAGTGCAGCCTGCTTCGGTAAAACCATGCAACACAAGCTGCTTAAATTCATCTCTATCATCGACTGGATGCAGTGTGCATCGCGCTTGCATACGTGAGGCAAGTGCGGCGTTACCAGCACGATCAACAGTACGCGCAAGCTCAGGGTGCCCTGATAACCAGACTGTCATGTAGTCTCTGGAATCAAAAACAAAATTGAGAAACGAAGGGAAATCGCGTAAAAATTCTTGCGAAAGATTATGCGCTTCATCGATGATCAACACCGGCAGAATATGTTTTTGCGTAGCAAGCTGCGTGATGTGTTTCTTGATATTCCGCCAAAGATCCATGCGGCGATAGGATGACTCGAGACCGAGGTTTTTTGCCAGATTACGGTAAAATTCCAGACGGCCAAAGTCAGTTTCAGAGAGGTAGCGTATCAGATAGCAGTGTGGATTGAGGTCACGTGTAAGCTGGCGCAATGCAGCTGTTTTACCCAGCCCTGGCTCTGCGGTAATGATCCCCAAGCCAGGGGAATTCAATAACCATTTAAACAGCCGCTCAATATCGTCCAGCTGTCCATTGCTCCAGAGTGTTTTGCAGTCCTTGCCAAGCGGCGCATGTGTAAGACCAAAGTGTTGCTTGTACATGATTATTTCTCCTCTTTCTTGAGTGGTATACCGCAGAGCTGGCTGTATTCCTGATAGGCGAGCTCCACCGCATTTTCTGCCTGTTTTTGCGCTGGTGCAGGTGCGTGATGCGGACGCTGGCGCTTGCGGTTTAAGTTAGCCTGCGCATCAAGTGGTACGACCGCACCAAGGTCATCACCAAAGGCAGACTCTACTCGCATTGCAATATGCGTGTGAGGGTCGACAACCAGTGTCACCTTTTCTCCGGCAAGGTTATAAGACACTTCAAATTGCTTACCTTCCCAACTCACTGTGCCATCCTTGCGGACAGTGCGCTCGACGCGATGACAAAAGATGTCATCAATCCTGATAGCTTTAAAACCTAATGGACGCACGTGAGGTAGATCGCTTCGCCAGCGATCCAGTGGCGTCTGACCACTCAGGCCAGCGTCACGCCTTCAATATCCAGTGCTGTTTCACCTAAGCAAAATGCACTGTGCGCAATTAAGCATGATGCATCATCCATTAATGAAACGTAACTACTCGCACCCCTCATCCAACTATTTCACCTGCAAGTGCCATCTGAATTGCAATTAATGGATTATGCCCTTTATTTGCCATTGTTTGGAGATAGCTTGAAATACGACAATATGCTTTAGCGTAAAACTCTTTTCTAAAACACCCTGATACCTTTTGCTTCACTTTCGACATTCTCAAATCACGTTCAGCACGATTATTTGTAAAAGAGACATCAGATTTTTTTGCAAAAAGTAAAACTGACGATTCGTGATCTCTTAACCGCTCCAGTAGATTATGGGCATCTGATTTTGCGATCTTACCGCGTTTGCCGTTAGGCTTTTTGGGAATGGCTGGAAGCTCTGCTTCCCCACGGGTGATAATATTCCTGTATCGCTTTTGCAAATTGGCATATTGCTTCTCACTTAACCGTTTCTTTTTTCGTTTTGAAACGTTTTTACAGGTCTCTAAAAGAAGAGCCTTCATGTTGGATGCCCACCTATATCCGTTGGATTCAATGATGCACGTAAGCTCACGAACGATATGTGAGCCGCATAAACCATGGTCGCAATGATCATATGCCAGATAGGAAGC
>DAIDIB010000067.1 GCA_027459575.1 Gammaproteobacteria bacterium
GCTCGCACTGAAGCAGACCGAAAGCATTAAAGAATTATTGCTAAAACAGCATCCAAATTTATCAGTCGATTTTTTAGGCATTACGACACAAGGTGACAAGCTTCTTGATGTAAAGCTGACCGAAATCGGCGGCAAAGGATTGTTCGTCAAGGAACTGGAGGAAGCATTGTACGACAAACGCGCGGACATCGCGGTGCACTCCATGAAAGACGTGCCAATGGACATGCCGGAAGGATTAATCTTGTCAGTGATTGGCGAACGTGAGGACGCGCGCGATGCATTTGTTTCAAACAAATATCCAACCCTGATGCAACTACCCGCTGGCGCGGTAGTAGGTACATCGAGTTTGCGCCGTCAGACACAACTGCACGCAATACGACCCGATGTTGAGTGGCGTACGTTGCGCGGTAACATTAATACGCGTCTGCGCAAACTGGACGAAGAAGAATATGATGCGATTATTTTGGCGTGCGCCGGATTAAAGCGCATGGGTTTTGGCGATCGCATTCGTGAAGTGATACCAACCTGGGAATCATTACCCGCTGCAGGACAAGGCGCGCTTGGTATTGAATGCCGCGCAGGTGATGACAATGTAATTTCGCTCATCATGCCGCTTAATCATGAAATTACAAATATGTGTGTCACAGCAGAACGCGCGTTATGTCGACGACTTGGTGGCGGCTGTAAAGTTCCTCTCGCTGCATATGCCATGATTAATCATGGTGTATTAACTCTCCGTGGCCTGGTGGCTAATCAAAAAGGCATGCGCATTTTACGCGCGCATAGTGAGGGTGATCCCAAAGATGCGGAAGGTATAGGTCTGCGCGTTGCGGAAGAATTACTGCAACAAGGCGCGGAAAAAATTCTTAAGGAATTTCAATGATGCAACCCTCTATTTGTATACTGGTGACGCGACCTGATCCGGGCGGCGCGGAACTGTGCGAATTAATTCAGGCGCAAGGCGAGATTGCATTGCATTTTCCAACTATTATTTTTGCTCCGCCACCGGATCAGGCAGCGTTTGAAGAAACAATCGCGCAACTGGGTGAGCAAGACTGGCTGTTATTTGTCAGTCCTCAAGCTGTGCGCGCGAGTGTGCCCGCTATTCGTCGCGCATGGCCAGTGTTACCCGAGTCAGTACAGTTTGCAGCGGTGGGTGCGGGCACGGCTAAAGCACTGGATGAAGCCGGATATAGGGTTGCCTGTATGCCTGATAGTGAATGGAGCAGCGAAGGCCTGCTGGATTCTGATGAATTTCAGGATATAGAAGATAAACATATCGCTGTCATTCGTGGCGAAGGTGGCAGGGAAATATTGGAAAAGATTTTGCGGGAACGCGGAGCGGAGGTTATTTCGGTAGTGGCGCACCAACGAACCGTGCCTGCTATGGAAACAAATCCCTATTTGCCGCTGCTTAAAGACGATAAAATTGATATGATTGTCTGTACCTCCTGGGAGGGGGTTTCAAACCTGAAGCAATTGTTTGGCAAGGCGGGCTGGCCGGCGCTTAAACGCATACCACTGATAGTGATTAGCGAGCGAATCAAGGCGCTTGCAGAAGACGCGGGCTTTCAGACAATATGGGTAGCTAGCAATGCCAGTCATCAGGCGATTTTGACGACAATCGCGGAGAAAAGGGAAGAGTTATGACCGAGCAGATGAATGAAGTAGACGTCGTCCCGGCGAAAGCTGGGATCCAGCAAAATATCTTTGCGATTTTCTTAAGTGTTCTTGCGCTCCTTGTTGCCATCGGGGCGTTTGCTTTTACTTATCTTCAGCTAACTAAAGAAAATACCGCATTCTCGCAACAAGTTGCAACGCTGCAACAGCAGACAAGTGATAGCGCAACACAACTGCAATCCTTATCGCAATCTGTTCAACAATTACAACAAATACAGCAAGCCAATCTGCGCGACAATCAAGACATGACCGCGCTTTATAATCAGCTCATTGCGCTTAATGATCAAATCGATCAATTGCCATTATCACCTACACCATTACAACAACAACCAGAGCAGGCGCCTGTGCCCGTTGAAAATGAAGCGGATATGTCTTGGTGGCAAAAAGGTTTAAATAAATCGCTGGCGGTCTTGCGTCAAATTGTGATCGTTCGTTACAACGAGACTAAAACCATCCCATTGGTGTTACCCGAAGAGCGTCATTTCATTTATCTAAATTTACATACCGAAATGCAAAACATGATATGGGCAGTGTTACATCACAACCAGACCGTTTTTCAAACGAGCCTTGCTCATGTAACCAATTGGGTGCAACAGTATTTTATGCAGCAATCGCCAGCCACCATAAACATGATACAGGCGTTGAATACGCTAAAAATCATTAATCTTCAGCCGCAAGATCAACAGCAGGCGGGAACCTAATATGCGCCGGCTAATTATATTTTTACTGTTTTTGCTGGCATCAGTCTGGTTTGGACTGAAAGTGATGCGTCATCAGGGTTACTTGTTTTTAGTTTATCAACCCTGGATGGTGCAAATGCCAATCTGGTTTGCCGCGCTGGTGTTAGTGATTTTTGTGTTGCTGTTTTATTTTGTCGTTACCAGCGTAGATCGTCTGCAGTTATGGTGGCTGCGTTTTCAACATTGGTTACAATACCGACGCGAGCACCGCGCTTATAGTAAAACACGACATGGCCTGACGACCTTAGTGGAAGGTCGCTGGAAAAAAGCCGAAAAATTACTGTTGGCCGGAACTAATCAATCCGTCGAGCCACTCATGAATTATCTTGGCGGCGCCCGCGCCGCGCATGAGCAAGGTGAGTATGCTCGTCGTGATATGTATTTGCAAAAAGCCTATCATGTCGCGCCCGACGCGGAAATTGCGATTGGGATGACACAGGCAGAGCTGGAATTATCGCAAGAACATTATGAAAAAGCCGCCGCAACACTTAATCAATTACTGAAAAAATCACCACGTCATCCAGGGGTGTTGCGATTGCTGGAAAAAGTTTATGTGCGCTCCGCCAACTGGAAAAATTTGCAAACGATATTACCGATGATGCGCAAGGCACGCGTGTTGACCAGCGACCAATTCGAGCAATTTGAAATCAATGTCGCTTGCGAAATTCTGCGTAACGATGGCAAAACTTTAGCGGCAGCGGAACAGCTCTGGGATAGCCTGCCACGCTATGTGCGTAAAAATCCCGATGTAATTTATGCCTATGTGCAGCGCTTGCTTGCGCTGCAAAGACCAAGCGATGCAGTAGTTACCCAGCAAATAGAAGAGCTGATTCGCAAAGCACTTAAAACCGGCTATCAGCCCGAGCTAGTAACGCTTTACGGCACGCTGCCTTTTACTGACTTGAACAAACAATTAGTCATCGTAGGCGCGTGGCTAAAAATGTATGGTCTCAAGCCAGAGATCCTGCTAACGCTCGGCCGCTTCTGCGCGCGTTTACAGCTATGGGGCAAGGCGAAAGATTATTTTGAAAAATGTTTGATGCAAGGCAAAAACCCAGCAGCTTCATTTGAATATGGCAGGTTGCTTGAAAACCTTGGCGAGCAGGACGCTGCAATGGCGAAGTATCGTGAAGGGTTGGTCTAACTTATTGAAACCAATCAGAAGTTATTCTACATTATCAGCTGCTTGTTTTTTAATACACCTGAGTTATAATTAAATATGCTCAAAAAACAAAAAAATAAAAGTATAAAGACAGAGCGTTTATTGGAAGATGAGTCATTTATGCTTCATAAATCAAAGGGTAATGGCGTATTGCGTCGTCAAATTTGGGTTGATGAAAGTGACGAGGTGACTCGTTATAGTCTAGCCTATATTAATCACCGTCTTTTTTCTGGCGATAATGGGCGGGTGCTGGGTTATGATAATGCGCATGGCTATCATCATCGGCATTATTTAGGTGAAATTGAAGCAACGACTTTTGAAAGTTTTGACAAGCTGGAAGCATTGTTTCAACGCGAATTTGAGGTGCTACATGAAAAAGCTAAAAATACGAAATGAACCACGCATCGTCGTGAAAACGGAAACAAGAGAAGAATTCTTTTCTCGTGGTCGTGAAAGAGCGAGATTATTGGATGCGGGTAAGCATGTCGAAGCAGGTAGAGTTATTAGCTTTGAAGATGCTGAAGATTTGGTGAAATTTATTACTGTTGCTAAACTTGCATTGTTAGCCGTAATAAGAAAAAAGCCAGCTTCAATTAGTACACTTGCAGATACACTGCATAGAAGCAGAGCGTCAATTGATAAAGATGTGCAATTACTCGAATCAGTTGGGATCGTTGAGAGTGAATATGTTGTTAATCCTGGGCATGGACGTTGTAGGGTTATCAAGGCGGTTGATAAAAAACCTGTTAAATTACGAGTTGAGACGATAATCTAACGAGACAAAACGATGGCTATATTAGAAATCCTGCAATATCCTGATCCGCGTTTGCGGATAAAAGCTCAACCAGTTACCAAGGTGGATGACGCATTGCGCAAACAAGTCGAAGACATGTATGACACTATGTATGATGCCAAAGGGGTTGGTTTGGCAGCGACACAAGTCAATATTCATTTGCGTTTATTTACGATGGATGTTTCTGAAACGCGTGATCAGCGTGTTTGTATTGTTAATCCGGAAATTATTCATAAAGAAGGTACGCAGTACGAAGGCGAGGGCTGTTTGTCAGTCGGCGGTGGCGCGTATGATAAAGTTGAACGTGCGATGAAGGTGCGTTTGTGCGGCACAGATCTGGATGGTAAACCCATCGAAATAGAAGCAGAAGGCTTGATGGCAGTTTGCTTTCAGCACGAGCTCGATCACTTAAATGGAATTTTATTTATCGATCATCTGTCACGCCTAAAACAGCAGCGTATACGCGACAAAATCGCCAAAGATAAACGTAGGGAACAATCCTAAAACATGAAAATAATCTTTGCCGGCACGCCAGAGTTCGCCGCCGTCGCGTTAAAAGCGTTGATTGATTCGCCGCATGAAATTGTCGCTGTTTACACGCAGCCTGATCGCCCATCTGGTCGTGGTTTAAAACTTACGCCAAGCCTAGTTAAAACATTGGCATTAGCGCATCAACTTCCTGTTTTTCAGCCTGCTTCGTTAAAAGAAGGCATCGAGCAAGAAAAGCTCGCCAAATTGAACGCCGATGTGATGGTGGTCGCGGCTTATGGTTTATTATTGCCAGCCGCTGTGTTAGGTATTCCGCGTTTAGGTTGCATTAATATTCATCCTTCATTATTACCACGCTGGCGTGGTGCGGCACCGATACAGCGCACTATATTCGCTGGCGACACAGAAACAGGTGTGGCAATCATGCAGATGGATGTGGGTTTAGATACAGGCCCAGTTTTGCTGCAAAAAAAATATAAATTAGCGGAAGATGAAACATCGCAAACCTTGCATGACAAGCTGGCGGTTATTGGGGCGGAAGCGTTATTGGAAACCTTAACTTTGCTCGAGCAAAATAAAGTTTCACCACAACCACAAGACAACGCTAACACAACTTATGCCGATAAAATCAGCAAAGAAGAAGCGATTATAGACTGGACACGTCCAGCTATTGAGCTTGAACGGGAAATTCGCGCGTTTAACCCATGGCCAGTTGCTTATACCTCCTGGCAGCAACAGAACCTGCGTGTCTGGCGCGCGAAAGCGCTGCAGGAAATAACAAATAAATCGCCACGCTCTATTGTGCGCGCGTCAAAAGAAGGGATTGATGTGGCGACTGGCGAAGGCGTGTTGCGTCTGCTGCAACTGCAACTGCCCGGTGGCAAAGTGCTTCCTGTTTCTGATTTTTATAATGCTCATCGCGACAAATTAGGCGAAGAAATATAATGCAAAAGAGTTATAACCTCAGCACACGACTGGTTGCCTCGCAAGTGATTAACAAAGTGACTGACGGCGCTTCATTAGCGGATGTGCTTGAGCCCGCATTAGCCAACTTTGGCGATTCACGTGATCGTTCATTCGTGCAAGCGATTTGCTATGGTGTCTGCCGTTATTATCCGCGACTGGACTTCATTCTTAGTAAATTGTTAAAAAAGCCCATGCATGAAAAAGATAGCGATGTGCATGCGTTATTACTAGTGGGTTTATTTCAGTTAAGTGAAATGCGTGTGCCCACGCACGCTGCCGTATCCGAGACAGTAAGCGCTACGGCGATGTTTAGCAAAAAACCCTGGGCGCGCGGATTGGTCAATGCCATATTACGTGAATATCTGCGGCAGGATAGGGAGCTTAAAGAGAAAATATCCAAAGATGCGGAAGCTAATTACGCACATCCGGCCTGGTGGATAACTGCCGTCAAAAAAAACTGGCCAGAGCAATGGGAAAGCATTCTTGCGGCCAATAACGAACATCCATCATTTGTCTTGCGCGTTAATCTGCAAAAAATTTCACGTGAAAAATATCTGGAAAAATTAACTGACGCGAAAATTTTGCCTGAAACAAAAAGTGGGATTGTGCTGGCAACGCCTATGGCCGTGGAAAAATTACCGGGTTTTGCAGCGGGAGAAGTAACAGTGCAAGATGGTGCGGCGCAACTGGCGGCGGAGTTGCTGGATTTGCATGCGGGACAACGCGTGCTGGATGCCTGTGCGGCACCTGGCGGCAAGTTAACGCATATACTGGAACTGCAACCTGATTTGTCCGCGATCGTGGCTGTTGAGAAAGATAAAAAACGTTGCCTCTCGATTAATGAAAATTTACAACGCATGAATAGCGACATCACAAATGTGACTGTGATAAACGATGATGTGATCAACACCAAAAAATGGTTTGATGGTAATGTTTTTGATCGCATCTTGCTGGATGCGCCATGTTCAGCGAGTGGTGTGATTCGCCGCCATCCTGATATTAAATTGTTACGAGAACAAAAAGATATTATTGCATTAGCAAAAGAACAACGTCGGATGCTTGATGCGCTATGGCCGCTGCTAAAACCAGGTGGGTTGTTACTCTATGCCACATGTTCAATATTCCCTCAGGAAAACATTGAAGTGCTACAAGGTTTTTTATCTGCCCACCCAGAGGTCCACGAGGAAAAAATCGATAAAAAATGGGGCTTACCTTGCACAATTGGCCGTCAAATATTACCCGGTATGCATGGTATGGATGGCTTTTATTACGCCCTCCTCAAAAAAATGCTATAATAATTTAGTACAGTTTAAGGATTCAGCATGCGCATAGAATACGATATCAAACTCGATTTTAAAGATGTACTCATTCGTCCCAAGCGTAGTGTATTAAAAACTCGCGCAGAAGTCACACTCGATCGCGAATTCAAATTCAGGCATACACAAACCACCTGGCAAGGCACGCCGATTATCGCGGCGAATATGGATCATACCGGCACATTTGCCATGGCAAATGCATTGTCCAGCCATCATATGCTGACCGCGCTCGATAAGTTTTTAACGGTGGATGACTGGAAAAAATTCGCCAAAGATCACCCAAATGTTCTTCCTTACTGTTTTGTTTCCCTTGGCATTTCAGACGCAGAGTTTGAACGTCTGGAAGAAGTGATGAAAGTAGTGAAGCTGCCATTCATCTGTCTGGACGTTGCAAATGGCTACACTGAACGCTTTGTATCTTGTCTCGAACATTTACGTGAAAAATATCCTGATACTGTCATCATGGCGGGAAACGTCGTGACCGGCGAAATGGTGGAAGAATTAATTTTATCAGGCGCTGATATCGTTAAAATTGGCATCGGCCCGGGCTCCGTTTGCACTACCCGTGAAAAAACCGGCGTGGGTTATCCACAATTATCCGCCATTATCGAATGCGCTGACGCGGCGCATGGCCTGGGTGGACAAGTGTGCGCTGACGGCGGTTGCGCCACACCCGGCGATGTGGCCAAAGCTTTTGCCGCAGGCGCGGATTTTGTCATGTTAGGCGGTATGTTAGCGGGACATGATGAATGTTCCGGCGAAGTGATAGAAGAAAACGGCAGAAAATATAAACGTTTTTACGGTATGAGCTCAACCGAGGCGATGGAGCGTCATCATGGCACCGTCGCGGATTATCGCGCCAGTGAAGGCCGTTCAGTCAATGTTCCGTACCGTGGCCCAGTCAAAGAAACCGTACTCGATATTTTAGGCGGCATCCGTTCTACCTGCACCTACGTCGGCGCGCACCGCTTGAAAGAATTATCCAAGCGCACCACTTTCATCCGTGTCGCGCGTCAACTGAATGAAGTGTTTGTGCCGTATTCTGTAGATAAGAAATAATGTAGCCCGGACACGCTTTGTGTGTCCGGGAGCTGATATTAAATATGATTCATCATCTCCAGATATTCCTCATCCGTTAATCGATAAATAACATGCCGGCTCAGCGGACTATTTTTATCAAGTTTAGGATGATCAAAATCATCATCATCTGAATGATGTAAGCCAATTTTCTCCATTACCCGCTGTGATTTAGTGTTTGCTACAGCAGTGAAAGAAAATATTTCGGGAATGTTCAATTCAGTAAGCGCGTAATTCAAAACCGCTTTGGCTGCTTCCGTGGCGTATCCCTTGCTCCAGAATTTTGCCGCCAATCGCCAGGCGATTTCCACTGTAGCATTGCTGCACAATCTGGCAAATAAATATCATGATTGAGTCGCGCACTAATCTGCGCTATCATTCGCGAACTTCGTATCTGAACAGAATTCTCTGTTCTATGGATGCTCAGATAGAAAGCGTTATCTATGTGCGGGAAGTGCACAAGATAGGCTTGCCACAGCGGATGTCGATTTTTCAATAATAATGTAAGGAGTGTGACTATGTTAAAGAAAGTTATTTTAGCTTCAGCAGTTCTTGCTTCATCCGCCAGCTTCGCTATGAATGCGCCAGCTCCCTATGTGGGTGGTAGCGTTGGTATTACCGCTAATACCTCGAGCTCTAATGCTGTTGGTAGCTATCGCGGTGTTCCATTCAACGTATTTGCCGGTTACGGCGGTGTCATCAATCAGAGTTTTTATCTGGCTGGTGAATTAGGCGCCACTTTGGGAACGGCTGATATTCAAGACAATGGTCTGAAGAGCAGCTATGGTTACGGCGTAAGCATTATCCCTGGTGTTATGTTGAGCGACCACACACTTGGCTTCGCACGTGCGGGTGTCGTTAGAGCGCGTTTCCCTAAACAGAACAGCAACAGCACCGGCGGTGAGTTTGGCGTTGGCTTACAAACCAGTCTGACGCAATGTCTGGATTTGCGAGCTGAATATGACTTTATTGCTTATCGCTCAATCAGTGGCAAAACGGGTGGTAAAGCTTATTCTGTATCCCCACGTTCCGACCAGTTCAATCTTGGTTTAGTTTACAAGTTTGACTAAGACAAACGCCGTCCAGGCTTTCGCCGGGGCGGCGCTTTGCGTATAATCCCAACATGAGCTATATCATCCTCGATCGAGATGGCGTCATAAATTTCGATTCAGATCAATACATTAAGTCACCCGATGAGTGGCGCCCTATCCCTGGCAGCCTTGAGGCGATTGCCAGATTGAATCGTCATGGTTATCGGGTACTGATTGCGACTAATCAATCCGGTGTGGCGCGTGGATTATATGACATAGGCATACTCGACCAAATTCATGAAAAGCTGATGCGTGAATTGGCGGCGGTAGGTGGCTACGTTGAAGAAATTTTCTTCTGCCCGCATCATCCGGAAGAGCATTGTGTATGTCGCAAACCGATGCCGGGTTTAATTCATCAAATACAGGCGAAATACCCTGTTAATCCGGTCGGTACTTATTTTATAGGCGATTCTTATGCAGATATGGCAGCGGCGCGCAGCGCGGGTTGTAAGCCATTGCTTGTATTGACCGGCAATGGTCGTACCACGCTCGAAAAATATCCCGCGTTTTCTGATATTCCTAATTTTACCGATTTGGCGGAGGCCGTCGATTATGTCATCGCGCACCAGGGAGTTCATGGTGAGTAAGAAGCGTTATTCACAAATTAATTTATTTATACGTTCGCTGATTTTTTCAGTGTATTCGCTAACGACGATCACCTTGTATAGTTTTGTATGTATTTTGTCAGTACCGTTACCGTTACGCACGCGACATGCGATTATTCGATTTTATCTTCAAATTTATATGAAAGTACTCAAAGCAGTTTGTCATATTGATTATGAAGTAGAAGGGCTTGAAAATATTCCCGCCGATAATCGCGGTATCATCATGAGCAAACACCAATCCACCTGGGAAACATTTTTCCTGCCGATTATTTTTCACGCGCCCGCAGTAATTATTAAACGCGAATTATTATGGCTGCCATTTTTTGGCTGGGGACTGGCAATTGCCGATCCTATTTCAATTAATCGCAGTGATGCGAGTACCGCCATGCAGCAAATTATCGCTAAAGGAAAAAAATGTCTGGATGATGGACGCTGGGTGCTAGTATTTCCCGAAGGCACACGCGTTGCGCCAGGTAAAGCAGGAAAATATCGCCTGGGTGGCGCGCGTCTGGCGGTCGCAACCGGTTATCCCGTCATCCCCGTTGCATTAAACGCCGGACATTTCTGGCCGCGTCGCAAATTCATCAAACGTCCCGGTACAATTAAAGTCGTGATTGGTCCACCCATCGACAGCAAAGGCCGCACCGCGGAAGAAGTACTTAGCCTCACTCGCAACTGGATTGAAGGCACAATGGCGCGGATTGAGTAAGGGTATAAAGTCTTAGATAGATATTTTGAATATATGACCTCGTGATTTTAACTCGACTTTGGCACTTTTTCCGTGAAGTTTATTCATAAGCCGATGTTCCATGATGAAACAATTGTTATAAAATCAA
>DAIDIB010000068.1 GCA_027459575.1 Gammaproteobacteria bacterium
TAACCTTGGGATGTGGCAGCTTCGTCGCGCGGATGAAAAATCACTGTTATTAAAGTCATTCAATCAGCGCGCACATCAAAAACCGCTGCAGGCTGATAAATTGCTTGATCAGAGCGATTTGCGTTTCTATCGCGCACAGCTGACTGGTGTATTCGATAATGAGCACACTATTCTACTGGATAATAAAACATACAACGGCAAAATTGGCTATGAAGTGTACACACCATTTAAAGCGACTGGCTTTAGTATGTCGGTTTTGGTGGACCGTGGTTTTGTACAGCAGAGTGGTAGCCGCAATGAGCTGCCTAATATTCATGCAGTGACAGATGAGACTGCGATCATGGGATTGCTCAATGAGCCACCGAAGTACGCTGCGCTAGGAACGATGGTCGACAAGTTAAACTGGCCGCTGCGGGTGGAGTTTATTGACTTGCAGCAGCTTGGTGAACAATTGCACACAGTTTTTTTCCCTTATATTCTGACACTTGATCCGAAGCATGCGGCGGCGTTTGATGTGAAGTGGGAAATTGTCATTATGAGCCCGGAAAGGCATCAGGGTTATGCGCTGCAATGGTTTGCTTTTGCACTGACGTTATTGATATTATTCGTTGCGTTAAACATTAAAAGAATGAACTAATTCCCGGGCTACGTGCGACGCATTGCAGCTATGCAGCTATAAAGCTAATTACTAAGAAAGAGGCACAATAAATTGTTTATCTCAACTAAACATCGCTCTCATTATCATCTGGCGCTTGTCGCTTGTGCGTTAGCATTTTTCGTTATTATGCTTGGCGCGTACACGCGTTTGACTGACGCGGGGTTGTCTTGTCCGGATTGGCCAAATTGTTATGGTTATATCACTGCGCCTCACACTGTTGAACAGTTACAGGATGCTGCGCAAAAATATCCGGCGACACCTATCAATGTCAAAAAAGCCTGGACGGAAATGACGCATCGTTATTTCGCGGGCACAGAAGGCATTCTCATTTTGGTTTTGACGGGTATGTTTTTATTTTCGCGTAAAATTAAGAGTGCGCGTTCTGTTTTTGCTGGTGTCGCTCTACTTGGTTTGCTTGGCATGCAAGTTGCGCTGGGTATGTTAACGGTGACGAAATTACTTAAACCCGTTATTGTGTTGTCTCACCTGCTTACTGGCTTGTCGTTGTTATGTTTGCTGTGGTGGGCATATTTAGATTTCTTTTTGTCGCGTGATACGTTTGCTAAAAACACACCTGCAACATTTAAACCCTGGTTATGGCTGGCATTCTTTGTCATGGCTGCGCAAATTACTTTGGGCGGCTGGGTTAGCACACATTATGCCAGTCTTGCTTGTGTGGACTTTCCTTATTGCAACGGAAAGATTTTGCCAACGATGCAATGGGGTCAGTTGAACACTGATTTAATTACCATTCATATGTTGCATCGTATTGGAGCAATGGTGGCAGGTGTGTATTTGGCGTTGCTCAGTGTTGCTTTGTTACGTCAACCAACGATGCGCGGGATGGGTGTGGCGATTCTTACGCTTGTTTCGCTGCAAATTTCGCTGGGTATTTTAAATATTATCTGGTTGCGACCGGTGTGGTTGGCGCTGATTCATCACGGGGTTGCGATTGTTTTATTGTTGACGGTTATTGCAGCGTTAGTCAAAGTAACCATTACAGCGACGGGCAAACATCATGCGTAATATGATTCGTGATTATCTCACGCTCTGCAAATGGCGCGTCGTGTTGTTGATGTTACTTACAACTTGGGCGGGCATGTATCTTGCCGCGCAAAGTTCTATTCCGTGGTCGCTGTGGATTTTCACTACCGTGGGCGTAGCACTGATGTCTTGCTCTGCCGCGACGCTGAATCACATCATTGATCACCGTGTGGATGCCACGATGGATCGCACCAAACATCGTCCGCTGGTTTCTGGTTCAATCACATTAAATGCCGCCTGGGTTTTTGCCACCCTACTCGGCGTGAGCGGTTTTGTGTTATTAAATTATGGCGTGAATACACTGACTGCAGTGTTAACCTTACTTGCCGCGATTGGTTATTCAGCAGTGTATTCTATTTATCTTAAACGCGCGACATCTCAAAATATCGTGATCGGCGGTTTATCTGGCGCGATGCCACCGCTGCTTGGCTGGACGGCTGTCTCTGGACAACTGGATCCGCAAGGCTGGCTGCTAGTGTTAATTATTTTCACCTGGACACCTGCGCATTTTTGGGCGTTGTGTATTCACCGTTATGAAGATTACAAAAATTCATCTTATCCCATGTTGCCAGTCACACACGGCATTCCTTTCACGAAATTAAATGTGGTGCTCTACAGTTTGTTGACAGTTGCCTGCAGCTTGTTACCTTACGCGATTGGCATGAGTGGGCAATTATATTTAGTTAGCGTCATGCTGCTGAATATTGGCTTGATGGTGTACGCCCTGAAATTACAGTTTTCCACTACCGACGACCAAATTGCCCTGAAAACATTTAAATATTCTCTCATCTATTTAACGGGATTGTTTTTCGCGATTCTGCTCGATCATTATCTATTACTTAATTAGCGTGGTAAGTGTCATGGAAAATGCAAACAGAGTATCAACTACAAAAATCTGCACGGTTCTCGCGTTTGTTTGCGCGGCGATTATGATGTCCGTGATGGTATTTCATTTAAATCACAAATCAGACACACCGCAAGCCGCGAGCGAAAATAGCTTGCTGTTTCCGGCAGGACGTGACATTAAAGAATTTTCGCTAGTCACTTCAAGCGAGAAAGCCTTTACGCAAAATGATTTGCGCCATCACTGGACGCTGATGTTTTTTGGCTTTACGCACTGCCCAAACATTTGTCCGACCACACTTGGCATGTTGAGCAAAGCGTATCAACAGTTGCATGGCACGTATCCTGATTTGCAAGTCGTGCTTGTCTCGCTTGATCCCGAACGCGACAGCACTACAACGCTCGCCAAATACACTGCCAATTTTCATCCCGACATCATTGGTGTTAGCGGAAAAATACAGGAATTGCGTAAATTACAAAGTCAGCTAGGCATTTATTCTGAGCGCAGCGAAGGCGACTCCCTGAATTCTCGTCCCAGCGAAGACCGCCGTCTTGTCGAAGACCGTCGTCCCGACGAAAGTCGGAATCCAGCGTCAAACTACACCTTACAGCACACCTCTTCCATCTTGCTTATCAACCCACAAGGAAAATGGGTTGGCCTATTTAAGTATGGTATGAGTTCTTCTGCATTTGTCGCGGAATTCAACGCTAACATGAAACAACTCACAAAGGTTGCGGGATGAAAACACGCATCGGTATTTTTTTACAATGCATCGCACCGCAGCATACCATCACATACTTAGCGAGTTGGTTAGCAAATGTGAGAAAACCCTGGTTTAAAAATTTATTCATCGCGTGGTTTATCAAAAAATATCGTGTCAACATGCAAGAAGCGGCTATAGAAGATTACACCGCTTATCCAACGTTTAATGATTTCTTTATCCGCAAACTTAAAGATGGCTCACGACCTATCGCACAGGAAGCAAATGGCATTATCAGCCCAGCGGATGGCGCCATCGCGCAAATCGGCACGATTAATCACGATCAAATGCTGCAAGCGAAAGGACATTATTTTGATCTGCAATCTTTACTTGGCGGTGACAACGAATTAGCAAAAACATTCTACGATGGCTCTTTCGCCACCATTTACCTCGCGCCCCATAACTATCACCGTGTACACATGCCGCTTGATGGCAAATTAGTGCAAACAATTTATGTGCCCGGCAACTTATTTTCCGTCAATCAGCAAACTGCAGAACACATCCCTCACTTATATAGCCGCAACGAACGCTTAATCTGCATCTTCGAATCCGACGCTGGTCGCTTCGCATTAATTTTTGTCGGCGCGATGATTGTGGGTAGCATGCAGATGGTGTGGATGAACGCGCCGGTGCATGGCTACGACATAGCTCGCGAAACATTTTCATCCCCACTCGCACTGACAAAAAACGCCGAAGTAGGTTTTTTCAAGCTAGGTTCGACTGTGATCCTGCTGTTCGAGAAAAACCGCGTCCAATGGCAACCAGATTTGCGAGAAGATTTGACAACACAAGTAGGACAGTTACTGGGTCAGATGTAGCCCGGATGAGTACTTTTCTCATCCGGGCTACATCTGATTGATCTTAAACCAATAATTTTCAACTCGAACACTTAATATTTCATTAATACTTAACCTATATAATAACCTGCTTATAAATAACCAGATAAAACGAAGAGTAGTATGTTCGGTAGCATTAATCCTTTTCAAAAAATTGCTGATAAAGCGAATGGCTCCCTTGCCAAGCGCTTTGTAGAGTCAACTTATTGGCAAAAAGTAGTGGATTTTTACCAGCTTCTTGCTGGCTCTTCCTCATTTTCATATTGCGAGCCACCTGCAGGAGTGACTTTTCCGCCAGTATACTTTGAGCTTATTGCAGGTTATGAAATGCGACACCCCAATCTGGGCTTGCTTGATTATGGACCTTTCATTATTTTCAGACTCATACTTAGAGGAAGTTCTTACCTAATCGAAGGGAACCTCCATTTAGGCTCCAATATTTTTGCCAAAATATTGGAGAATGTTCTATTTGGCACTGGCGTAGTAGTGTTTTTACTTTTTTCCGGCCTACATTTTGCCGTTGCTACACTATTCACCTTAATCAGCATGCCACTTATTGCGCTTGCGCACGGCATTTCTATATTAGTAGAAAAATCTATTATGGAAAAAAATACCGCCGCGCAAAATACAGACCCCAGCCAACCCGAAGAATTGACAAGTACCGTTTCTAAAAACATAAAATATAAACACATTAATAGCATTGAAGCCATGCGTGAATTTTTTCGTCATGTCGACGAGAACCTGTCTGTGGTAACTGCAGACGTAGAAGAACCGGATGCACCTAATAAACTCGTTTTGCTTGAGAAAGTAATACCGCTTCCTCAGTTTGTCGGCTTTCCAAATCAATATAATTATGAATACTATTTTCTTCGATTTAACTATTCATCTGCTGGCTACGCAGCTCTTAATGCATTAAACGATGGTCTGCATCTCTTCCAGACTCCTGGTCTGGTCGGTGCATTGGTTAAATTAACTGAGCGCGATAAAAAGATTGGACACATGATTAATACATTCTTTGTGCTGGCGCAGATGAGCCGAAACCCTGGTCAGCAATTCATGGAAGATGCGATGATTGTTGGTTATAGCGAGAATGATGATGCGCAACAGAATCAAGGCCAGATCATTAAGCATGATGAGCAATTAAATCTATTTGCCATTTTCGCAAGGCAACCATCACGCGCAACTTTTCTTGTCCCAGCAGAGATGGCCAAAGAAATCGCCGTGCGCACCATGGACCACAAAGATGGCTTAAGTCTTGAGACCCGGCACGCCATCCTGAACGAGGCAGAGCAAAGGCTAAACATTGGATACAAATCCAGCTAATTCAAATAATTATTTCCTCTCATTAAGTCTCTCTTAAGGTTAATCGGTTAAAATCAGGTCATCTTATATACAAACAAGTGTGTCAAAGAGTCACAAATGATTACAAAAATTAAAATAAAGCTGTCTACCATCATCTCGCTATGCGCGATGTCCTTCATCGCCTACTATATTCTGGTTTGCGATAATGTCTTCAATGCTTCGGTATCCGCTATTATTGCCTGGTCGCACCAGTTATCCATGAATAAGCACCTGGCTGTGCTGGCGCTCATCCCCATTTATATCGCCGTTATCATCTTCGGCGCCGCCCTGCTTGGCATCTACCTTGGCGGACTGTTGCAGGCTATAATTAAGTCCTATAAGCGTCGCGCTCCCCAGCAAAGTTAGCCCTAAATTTAGGAAATCCGCCATAGGCCATGTAATCCAACAACCAGTGTTTGTGTAAGCTATCACCCTATCTTTTGATTGTTTTTCTAATAAATCTATCAAAAATCATTAAGTTATTTATACAACAGGCTACTCTTTAAAAGAAAAAACATTGTGTCCGTTTTAAGCGTTTTGTTAATCTAGAAAGAGCAAGGATGACTACAAGGATGGGTATCAGGGACTTGATACAATTGCATGGATGATCCTGCTACGGATTTGGCGGAAAGGGCTAGGACGCCTGGGTAGGCAAAAAGGGGCAGCTTAAGGATTAAGCCGCCCCTTTTGGCTTTCTAAAGTCTTCTTACGGTAAACATCTATTCGTGAACGGTAACTACGGCCCGGTAGGTCTGTTTTTTTTCTCGCTGCGCTGCGAAAAAAGAACAGAGCCTCCCGGTCCGCCGTTCACTTCCGAGATTTGATAACCTTCAGCGCTTCTTTCAAAAGCGCACGAATAGATGGCTTAATCCTTAAGCTTGAGTGGCCCCTGGCCGAGTTAAAGAAGTTATGCGACTTCTTTTTGTTTCTCGAATCGTTTAGCGCTGGCGGTGATTTCGAGGCGGGCGGATTCGACGCTTTCCCAGCCGTCTACTTTTACCCATTTACCTTTTTCGAGGTCTTTATAGTGCGTGAAAAAGTGCTCGATGGTGTTGAGTAGTTCCTGGCCTAAATCTTCGGGCTTGGTAATGTGCTTGTAACGTGGCGTGAGCTTTTCGACTGGCACGGCTAGAATCTTGACGTCTTTGCCAGATTCATCCGTCATGCGCAGCATTCCCACTGGACGACAGCGGATCACAACACCTGGGAACAAGGAATAAGGCGAGATGACCAGCACATCGACTGGATCGCCGTCCTCAGAGAGTGTGTGCGGCACAAAGCCATATTCGCAGGGGTACACCATAGAGGTGCCTAGAAACCGGTCAACCATGACCATGCTGCTGTCCTTGTCGATTTCATATTTGATCGGACTGCTGTTTGATGGAATTTCGATCACCACGTTAAAGTCGTCTGGTAATTGTTTACCGGCTGATAAATTCTCTAAACCCATATTATTGTCCTCTAGAAATTCAGTCCTTAGTGTACTTTCACCCAGCTTTTTTGCAAGAGAGGAGATATTAATTTAAACTAGCTCAATGTTGTTGGGCTTCGCAAAAACGCTCAACCCAACCTACACTTGGATCCCGGCTTTCGCCGGAACGATGGTGTGCCCGGTCCGTGGTTACCGTATCACCGATGAAGTTGATTCAGACATGGGTCCCCGCCTTCGCGGGGATGACAATGAAAGAGGACAAAATGACCGAAGACTGCATATTCTGCAAAATAATAAAAGGTGACATCCCCGCTAAAATCGCCTACCGCGACGATTTCACCGTAGCCTTCTATGACATCAACCCCCAGGCACCCCACCATCTGATCATTATCCCTCACAAACACATCGAAACACTCAACGATCTCCACGAAGACGACAGCGAATTAATCGGTCACATGACCCAAACCGCTATCAAGCTAGCGAAACAACTTAACATCGCCGAAGAAGGCTACCGCCTCGTGATCAACTGTAACGCCGACGCCGGACAAAGCGTATTCCATATTCACGCGCACCTACTCGGCGGCAGACGACTACAATGGCCACCAGGTTAATCAGAAGAAAGGTAATAACATGCAAGATCACTTTAAAAAAATTATTGAAGCACTCGGCGAAGACCCAAATCGAGAGGGATTACGCGACACACCAAAACGCGCGGCGAACGCCATGCAATTTCTCACGCAAGGTTATAATCAATCCATAAATGAGATTGTCAACGGCGCGCTTTTTCAATCTGAATCTGACGAAATGATTTTGGTGAAGAATATTGAATTGTACTCACTATGCGAACATCATCTGTTGCCGTTCATTGGCAAGGCGCATGTCGCTTACATGCCAAATGGCAAAATTTTAGGATTATCCAAAGTAGCAAGACTAGTTGACATGCACGCGCGACGCTTGCAAGTGCAGGAAAACTTAACACGCGCTATCGCTAACACTATTAAAGATGTCACCAACGCCAAAGGCGTAGGCGTGATTATCGAAGCACAGCACCTCTGCATGATGATGCGCGGCGTAGAAAAACAAAACTCCGTGATGACCACATCCGTCATGCTTGGCCTGATGCGCGATGACCCAAGAACACGGGCGGAATTTTTAAGCTTGGTGGGGAACAAATGAAACAACAAAATATTTTGCTGAGCATTATTGTATTCGCGACATTAACGCGGGTGGCGATTCCACCGTTGTTTGCACACTTGCCAAATTTTTCTGCATTGGATGCGCTGGCGTTGTTTTGCGGGGCGTATTGCGAAAGACGCATGACTGCCATTGCGATTACATTAGTTTCGGTGTGGGTTGGTGATGTGTTATTGACACATTCGCTTTTTTATCCGGGTTTTTATTGGCAGTATGGCTGTTATGCCCTCATTACACTGCTTGGGTCATATACATCATCTCTGTGGAAACACTCCACCAACCAGAACATTTCACGATGGATCCCCGCCTTCGCGGGGATGACAACCGCTAGTGCCATATTATTTTTTGTCGTCAGTAATTTTGGCGTATGGTTCAGTGGAACACTTTATCCACAAACAATGGATGGTTTAATCGCTTGCTACATCGCAGCCATTCCGTTTTTCAAACACACCCTTATAAGCGACTTAATCTTCACGAGTATATTGTTTGGCATAACTGGACTTGAACGGCGGACCGGGAGGCTCTGTTCTTTTTTCGCAGCGACAGCGAGAAAAAAAACAGACCTACCGGGCCGTGGTTACCGTTAACAATTAGGCTGACTGGATCCCGGCTTCCGCCGGGACGACGAGACTACAAAAAAGACGTGCCATACTTCAGCGGCGACAACCCCAAATGCTTCGCTAAACTTTGCCCAATATCCGCAAATGTTTCGCGCTTGCCAATGGCCGCGCCTTTAATACCCGGACCAAATGCCAGCACAGGCACATATTCACGCGTATGATCAGAACCATCACGCGTCGGATCACAACCATGATCCGCGGTAATTACCGCCACATCACCCGACTTCATGATTTTTTCAAATTCCGGCAGCCACTTGTCAAAATCTTCCAGCGCCTTCGCGTAACCCATCACATCACGACGATGACCATACAACATATCGAAATCAACTAAATTGACAAAGGTAATGCTGTTATCCGGCGCGGCTTTTGCTTCACGCAAAAACATGGCGCACAATTCTTCGTTACCCACCGCTTTCACTGTTTTGCTGATACCTTGATGCGCGTAAATATCCGCGACTTTGCCGATAGCAATCACCGTGCCACCCGCTTTAACTAAATCATCCAGCAAAGTCGGAGAAGGAGGCGGCACCGCATAATCACGACGCCCGCCCGTGCGCTTGTAATTTCCCGGCGAACCTGTGAATGGCCGCGCGATAACACGACCAATATTGTAGGGATCAACTAATTTACGCGCGATTTCGCATATTTCATACAAACGCTTCAAACCAAAAGACTCTTCATGCGCGGCGATTTGAAACACGCTGTCCGCCGAGGTATACACAATCGGCTTGCCTGTTTTTTGATGCTCTTCGCCCAATTCATCAATGATAACCGTGCCCGAAGCATGCTTATTTCCCAGCACACCCGGCACTTTTGCCTGCTTGATAAAAGCATCCAGCAGAGATTGCGGAAAACAATTTGTCTGTGGTGTGAAATATCCCCAGTCAAAAAACACTGGTACACCCGCCATTTCCCAGTGACCACTTTGCGTATCTTTGCCGTGACTCACTTCCGCGGCGCAACCATACAAAGCCTGTATGGGCATATCGGCAAAACCAGCAATAGGAGAACCTTGAGAAATTTTCGCGGCAGCTCCCAAGCCTAAGCCCAACAAGTTAGGAATGTTTAACGGGCCACTACGCACGCCTGTTTTATCCGCTTTACCTTCGCGACAAAAATCCGCGATGTGACGCAGCGTATCCGCGCCCGCATCGCCATATTTTGCGGCATCGGGCATTTCGCCCAAACCGAATGAATCAAGCATAATGATAAATGCGCGTGACATGCTAGTCCTTAAAACTTAAGCTTGTGAGCGACAGTAAGTTTCTCTAATTAAGAATGAAACGACCAGCGCGATAATAAACGCGATTGGCATAATCAGCATCGCGTTATGAAAATCTTGCGCGGAATACGTTTTCACGCCGCTTGCCACATCGTGCACGCTGTTACGTTCCATCAACCAGCCAAAAAACGGTGGCACAATGAATCCGCTAGACATAATGCAGAGTGAGTCTATGCTAACCGCGGTACTGGTTAAATAAATAGGATTTAATTCCGCGATCGTTGGGTAAGTCAGCACTTGCGAGCTGGTCACAAAGCCCACCAGGAAAAATAAAGTAATCAGCGATGCAAGCGACAAGTTTGGCACATACATTAATACTGCCATCACCGCTAATGACACCACCGCGCCAATAATCATTGGCAACACCCGACGTTCAATATAATCAGAGAACCAGCCAAACGCGAGCGAACCAAAAATAACGCCGACAAAAAACAAAGTGGTCGCATAAGAAGCTTGTTCTGCTGTAATATGATGCACTTCCGTTAAATACATCACGCCCCACAAGCCGCCAAGAATAAATACTGGCAAATTCATCAATGCCGTGTAAATACCACCAAACCAGTTTTGTGGATTTAACATGGCTAATTTAATGCAACGCCACAATCCAAGTTCTTTTAAATGTTCGTAATCATTTTTCTCTTCGTCTAAATGATCCGGTGGGCGATCCTGCACAATAAAAAATGTCGCGGCCAAAATTGCGAGACCCAGGAAGGCGTTGATAGCTAGGGTATAC
>DAIDIB010000069.1 GCA_027459575.1 Gammaproteobacteria bacterium
ATCTACGAAAGCGTCGATAGGCTGGATCAAAATGGCCTGGAATTTTTAGACACACCCGACACCTATTATGATCTGATTGATAAACGTCTGCCTAACAATGGCGAGCAGCTCGATGAATTAATGCGACTGCGCATTTTAATTGATGGAACCACAGCTAACGACGAAAAAAAATTGTTGCTGCAGATATTCACCAAAAATATGCTGGGCCCCGTCTTTTTTGAAATCATCCAGCGTAAAGGCGATGAAGGTTTTGGCGAAGGCAACTTCAAAGCGCTGTTTGAATCCATTGAACTTGATCAGATAAAACGTGGTGTATTAAATACGGAAAGTGAACCAATATGAAACTTGCGACTATCAACGACGGTACACGCGATGGAAAATTAATTGTCGTCAACAGACAATTATCACAGGCTGTCGCTGTTCCACAAATTGCAGCCACTTTGCAACAAGCGCTCGATAACTGGGCGTCGTGCAAAACACAGCTGGAAGAGATTTATAACCTGCTGAACGAAGGAAAATGTCAATCAACACTTGATTTTGCGAAGTTAACGCTTGCTTCACCCTTACCACGCGCTTATCAATGGGCGGATGGCAGCGCCTATGTCAATCACGTGGAACTGGTGCGTAAAGCGCGCGGCGCGGAAATGCCGGAAAATTTCTGGCATGATCCGTTGATGTATCAGGGCGGCTCAGACACTTTCCTGGGACCGCGTGATGCGATTCCACTGACAGATGAAACGGTTGGCATGGATTTTGAGTCAGAAATCGCGGTCATCACCACCGATGTGCCACTAAGAGCAGACGTAAAAACCTCCGCGCATAGCATTTGTCTGTTCATGCTGGTTAATGATGTTTCCTTGCGCAACCTGATACCAAACGAAATGGCAAAAGGTTTCGGCTTCTTCCAAAGCAAACCATCCAGCGCGTTCTCTCCTGTAGCCGTTACACCCGATGAGTTAAGCAGCGCATGGGATGGGAAAAAAGTACATTTACCATTGCACACTTACTTCAACAACAAATTATTTGGCGCACCGAACGCGGGCGTCGACATGACTTTTGATTTTCCCACGCTGATCGCCCACGCGGCCAAAACACGTAAACTCGGCGCCGGCACAATTATCGGCTCTGGCACAGTGTCTAATTACGATCGCAGCAAAGGCTCGTCCTGTATCGCGGAAGTGCGCATGCTGGAAACGCTGCAACATGGCAAGCCCGTCACGCCTTTCATGAAAGCGGGTGATACTGTGCGCATCGAAATGTTCAATGATGCGAATCAATCCATTTTTGGCGCGATAAATCAGACGGTGGTTTTACTGGATCCCGGCTTTCGCCGGGACGACAAAAAAGAGCTCGAAACATGCTGAAATTATATGATTACTGGCGTTCCAGCGCGGCATACCGCGTACGCCTCGCGCTTAATATTAAAGGCTGTGAATATGAGCGCAGAGCCATCCACCTGTTAAAAGACGGTGGCCAACAATTCTCTGATGAATATAAACGTATTAATCCGCTATCACTGGTACCCAGTTTGCAAGATGACAATTACATTATCAGTGAGTCACTGGCAATCATTGAGTATCTCGATGAAAAATATCCCACTCCCCCCTTGCTTCCCAGTAATATGGAAGACAGAGCTCGCGTCCGCGCTTTTGCCTTAACCATTGTGGCTGATACACATCCACTTTGTAATTTGCGAGTAAATAATTATTTAGTGAATGAATTTCAAATTTCTGAAGAACAAAAAAAACAATGGATACAACACTGGATTACAACAGGTTTAACAGCGCTCGAAGCACAACTAGCGACAAACAAAACCGCTGGTAAATATTGTTTTGGCGACACACTTTCACTCGCAGATATTTGCCTGATACCGCAACTTTATAGCGCAAAGCGATTTGAATGTGACTTGTCCCGCTTTCCAGCTTTAACTCAAATTGAAAACAACTGCGCTAAATTACCTGCATTTGTTGATGCTTATCCAGTGGAGCCCGTGACAGCTTAAGGAGTCATCTAATGAAACATGATTTTCGCGAACTTGCTAACCATAGCATACGGCACTTGACACCTTATCAACCCGGGAAGCCAATCGAAGAAGTAGAACGAGAGCTGGGCATCAGCTCCTCGATCAAGCTCGCCAGCAATGAAAATCCGCTTGGCACTAGCGAACATGTGTTGAAATCCGTGCAGCAAGCTTTGTGTAACGCGCATATCTATCCTGATGGCGGTCAATATGAACTTAAACAAGCCCTGTCAAATTATCTGAGCGTCTCACCCGCGCAAATTACCGTCGGTAATGGCTCGGAAAATATTCTTGAGCTGATCGTTAAAGCCTATCTTCACCTAAACGACTCCGCGGTCATCTCTGAATTCGCGTTTTTGACGATTGAGCTGCTCATCCGCGCGTCTGGCGCAACATTAAAAGTCGCGCGCGCCACACAGTGGGGACATAATATAGATAATATGATTAACGCCGTTGATGACAAAACGCGCGTGCTTTTTCTCGTTAACCCTAACAACCCGACTGGCACCTACACTAACCAGGCTGATTTTGAAAAATTGCTAAACAGCATTCCATCGCATATTATTATTGTGGTGGACGAAGCTTATTCTGAGTACATCGACAAACCCGACTATCCCAAAACATTTTCTTATCTGGCCAATTATCCAAATCTTGTCATCACGCGCACCTTCTCCAAAGTATATGGTTTGGCCGCGTTACGCCTGGGTTATGCCGTTTCGTCACTGGAAATTGCGGACATTTTAAATCGCGCGCGTTTGCCGTTTAATGTGAATTCCATCGTCGCCAAGGCTGGCTGCGCGGCGCTGCAAGATCAGGAACACGTGGCGAAATCCGTTGCGCTCAATCATCAAGGTATGCAACAGCTTGAAGAAGGTTTAAGACAGCAAGGACGTGATTTTATCCCTTCTATTGGAAATTTCATTACTATTGACGTAGGTCATGGAAATGAGGTTTACCAACAGTTATTACTGGAGGGCGTTATCGTACGGCCATTGCAGGCTTATAACATGCCACGCCATATTCGTGTCACAGTAGGAACGCACGAGCAAAACGAACGATTTTTAAACGCGCTGAAGAGGGTTATGGAATGCAAGCTAAACAATATTTAAATGGATTTGGCAATCACTTCGAATCAGAAGCGCTGCCTGGCGCGCTTGTTAAGGGAAGAAACTCACCGCAACAGGTGCCCTATCAATTATATGCCGAACAGTTAAGCGGCAGCGCGTTCACCAATTCACGTCATCAGAATTTGCGTAGCTGGCTTTATCGCATTCGTCCATCCGTGCTGCATCATGAATTTAGCCTGGTAAAACAAACTCAATTTATTGGCGCGCCTTTTAGCGATGAATTTACCCCACCCATACAAATGCGCTGGAACCCAATGCCTTACCCCGAAAAACCCACCGATTTTATTAATGGCATCGTGACCTTTGCCGGTAACGGCAATCTGGATACACAAACCGGCGCGGCGATTCATCTTTATTGCGCGAATCAATCCATGGAGCGCGATTATTTTTATAATGCCGATGGTGAAATGTTAATTGTGCCACAAGAAGGCGGATTACTTTTTCATACTGAATTTGGCGCGCTTGACGTGGTGCCTGGCGAAATTATCGTCATTCCACGCGGCGTGAAATTTCAGGTGAAATTACTGCACAATAAAGCGCGTGGTTATATTTGCGAAAATTATGGTTCACCCTTCCGCCTGCCTGATCTTGGCGTCATTGGCTCAAATGGTCTCGCGAATGCGCGCGACTTTCAAATCCCTGTGGCGGCGTTCGTCGAGCAAACCGGCGATTTTATTTTGCTCGCCAAATTTAATAGCCAGTTATGGCAAGCGAAAATATCACATTCCCCACTGGATGTCGTCGCTTGGCATGGCAACTACGCGCCTTATAAATATGATTTACGTTTATTTAACACCATCAACACTGTGAGCTTTGATCACCCTGATCCCTCTATTTTCACTGTGTTAACCTCGCCAAGCGCACATCCGGGTACCGCCAACGTCGATTTTGTCATTTTTCCCGCCCGCTGGATGGTGGCAACCGACACCTTCCGCCCACCCTACTTCCATCGCAACATTATGAGTGAATATATGGGCTTGATTTATGGTAGCTACGATGCCAAGGAAACCGGGTTTTTGCCGGGCGGCGGCAGCTTGCATAACTGCATGTCCGCGCATGGACCCGACGCCGAAGCTTATGAAAAAGCAGTAAATTCGTCTCTTAAGCCTGAATATTACGACAATACGCTTGCATTTATGTTTGAATCCAGACAAGTATGGAAGTTAACTTCAAAGGCGTATAATAGTCACTATAGGCAAAAAAATTATCAAAACTGCTGGCAGGGGTTACGCGCACACTTTCAATCAAAGGAATTGGCTTAAGTTTTTACGAGATCGGGAGATACCATGAACGACTTGCATCATTCAAAATATGTCTCACATACAGTCGATGTGAACGGAATGGCGACGTATAGTGAAGAAGAAAATAAAGTTTGGCATGCTTTAGTCACGCGACAAATGCCAATCGTGACGCCACGCGCCTGCAAACAATATCTTGACGGCATCAAGACACTAAAACTGACTAAAGATCATATTCCTCAGTGCCCGGAAGTTTCCAAAATTTTACGTGAACTGACTGGATGGCAGCTTGAACCGGTCCCAGCGCTGATTCCTTACGATCATTTTTTTAATCTGCTTGCGAATAAAAAATTTCCCGCGGCAACGTTCATTCGCCGTCGCGATGAAATAGATTACCTGCAAGAGCCCGATATTTTCCATGAATTATTTGGCCATTGTCCGCTGCTGACCAATCAGGCTTACGCGGATTTCACACATATATATGGCAAACTTGGCCAACACGCGTCTGAAGAAGATCGTGTTATGCTGGCTCGCTTATATTGGTTCACGATTGAATTTGGTTTGATTAATACCAGCGAAGGTTTACGCATTTACGGCGGTGGTATTTTGTCATCCAAAGAAGAAACCATCTATTGCCTGGAAAGTCCCGCGCCTATACGCAAGCCATTTGACGTAATAGATGTGCTGCGCACGCCTTATCGTATTGATATTAAACAACCCATTTATTTTGTGATTGACAGTTTTGATACTTTATTTCACCTGGCGGATATGGATTTGTTGGCAGTTATTCGAGAAGCGCGTAAAATGGGCATGCATAAGCCCCTATATAAAGAGGTATCCTAATGACGGAATTAAATAAAATTCGCTGCGTTGGCTGCGAAGGTGGCATACCAGCCCTCACCAGCGATGAAATTAAAAAACTCATGCCGCAGATTAAAGGATGGCAAGTCAGCAGCGATGGCAAATTCATCAGCCGTCGTTATAGTTTCAAGGATTTTTATCACACAATGGCGTTTGTCAACGCTGTCGCCTGGGTATCGCACCAGGAAAATCATCATCCTGACATGGAAGTGGGTTATAATTATTGTCAGATGAAATACACCACACATGCAGTCGACGGTTTGACGCAAAACGATTTTATCTGCGCCGCGAAAGTAGACGCTCTCGAAATATAAACAGGAATCAATCATGATCACACTACACACCAACCAAGGTGACATCACCATCGAACTCGACTTTAAAAACACCCCAAAAACCGCAGAAAATTTTTTAAACTACGCCAAAAACGGTTTTTACGACGGCACGATTTTCCATCGCGTCATCAATAACTTCATGATTCAGGGCGGTGGCTTTGACGCCAAAATGAGTCAGAAAAAAACCGAACGGCCCATTGAAAACGAAGCCAAATCAGGCGGTCAAAATAAAATAGGCACCATTGCCATGGCGCGTACTTCCGATCCACATTCCGCCACCGCGCAATTTTTTATAAACGTCGCCAACAACGATTTCCTCAATTTTAAAAATGAATCCACCAATGGCTGGGGATACTGCGTATTCGGCACGGTTACCAACGGTATGGATGTCGTGGATAAAATCAAAAAAGTCAAAACCACTTCCAAAATGGGTCATCAGGATGTACCCGTGGAGAATGTGGTCATTGAAAAAGTTACCGTCACGGAACACGCAAAAAATTAGCGCCGGCATAGTAAGCTAATTCACGCGGGTGCGAGACATCCCAAACAACTAATTCGGCACGCTTGCCAACAGCGAGTGTGCCAATTTCCTTTTCCAATCCCAACGCTTTGGCTGCATGATGTGTCACGCCAAGCAGTGATTCTTCCGGTGTTAAACGAAATAGCGTGCAGGCCATGTTCATGATTAACAACAATGATGTCACGGGCGAAGTACCCGGATTACAGTCACTGGCGATGGCAATCGGCACTTTATACTGACGCAACAAATCAATTGGTGGAAGTTTAGTTTCATGCAAGAAATAAAACGCACCGGGTAACAATACCGCGACCGTGCCAGATTGCGCGATGGCTTTCACACCTGACTCGGTTAAATGCTCCAGATGATCAACCGATAAGGCCTGATAGTTAGCCGCCAATGCCGCACAACCCGTATCGGATAATTGATCCGCGTGGCATTTCACACGCAAGCCGTATTTTTCCGCGGCTTTAAACACACGTTCTGTCTGTTCCAGATTGAAGGCGATATGCTCGCAAAACACATCCACCGCTTCAGCCAAATTTTCCTCCGCGATGCGCGGTATCATTTGTTCGCAGACATGCGTCACATAAGCATCCGAATTATCTTTATATTCTACAGGTACAGTATGCGCGCCTAAAAACGTGCCGCAAACACGCACGCCTAATTCTTCGCCAATACGTTTAGCTACTCGCAACATGGTGATTTCCGTTGCCATATCCAAACCGTAGCCTGATTTAATTTCCAGCGTCGTCACGCCGCTTGCGCACAGCGCACGCGCACGAGGCAAACTTTGCTCCAATAATTCGTTTTGGGTTAACGCACGGGTTGCCGCAACAGTCGACTGAATTCCACCACCTTTTTTAGCAATCGCACCATAACTCGCGCCTTTTAAACGCATTTCAAATTCATTGGCACGGTTGCCGCCAAAAACCAGATGGGTGTGGCAATCAACGAATCCCGGCGTGATACAGCGACCTTCCACGTCTACAATCTCATGCGCAAGGCTTTCAACATTGGCCCGCAAATCCGTCATCTTGCCCATCCAGGCAATGCGGCCGTTTGTCGCCGCAATCGCGGCTTTTTCCATCAAGCCATAGCCACCCACGCAAGTCGCGAGGTGCGCGTTAATCCATAATTTATCCCATTTTTTCATATTATTCTCCTTACACTAGAAACGATACGCCACACGAAGAAAAACAGAATAAAGAAACGGAAAATAACTTTGTGAAGGGTTTAATTGCACCTCTCCGTTGCCAGCGGTGTAACTCCCGCCAAGCTCGCCCATAACACGATCAGTAAAAAGATAGTTAGCGCCCGCGCCAAAGGTTGGCCTGCCTGTCCAATGCGTATTAAGCGAATCAGAGCGATGAACCTCTGCTACACCCAAACCCGAATAAACCCTTATCTCTGTAGTGGGTATAAAAATCATGAGTTTTGCCAGCAACGAAACCGTTTCGGTTTTAGTCGTAAACTCTGTGTTGCCGCTTTCAAAGGTATACAAGCTCGACGAGTCAAACATGACTCTGGCATTGGGATAGCGCATGTAAGCCGCTTCAAGAGCAAAATAAGGAAAAAATTCATAGCCTGCAAATAGGCCCCATAATGCGCCACCTTCATTGACATACATGGGCGAAGAAAGCAGCAATGCTGCGCTTTCACTTTTCGACACTAATCCTTCCCACGTGGTTTTACCATAACCGCCGGTGACGCCGACGTAAAAAGGATGTTTAAACTTGTCACTGACACTAGCCATGGCATGTTTAGCACACGCAAAACTAGTCAGTGCTAACCATATGAATATGACTAACGTTCTCACGCAATGTTGCTTACGTAAAATTATTGGCATGCTCTACCAGTTGAGCTACATAATCTACCTTGTGAGTCTCTGCCACCTTGTCGATAACAGACCCAGTCATCTATGCAAGTTTGAACGGAAGTGTCGGTTTGATATTCGCAGACTTTTTGCAATGAACCAAACGTGCTCATCATGCGTTTATAAAGCGCTTCCATATCTCTACACATTCCCGTTGGAAGACCTGACTCTTTACAATGGCACTCAGCGACTGATTTGAAGGATGAGCAAAAACCAGGATTATCATCTGACACGGCCTGGGGACAACCTGAGAAAGCAAAAGCTGAAAAACTGTAACATAGTGCTAGTAACGCAAAAATCCATTTCATATCTAACTCCCTGAATAGATTTATAATCGACAGCTAATATATCAATATGATTTTGATTTGGCAAAACATAACGATACCGCAAGGGATACAAGGCTTAACATCAATCTGATAGAATGGGCAGCTCTAATAACCTAAATAACCTATAGAGAAATAATTATGGACTGGTTACATTATTACCAGCCTCCCACAGCCACACCTTGGCAAGGTCGAGCAGACGTAGCTTATGGATCTTGTTTTTTTCATATAATTCAATTACTTAATTTAGCGCAGCCCTCCTGGACACCCATTACGTCACCCTCCTTTGCCTTGCTTGGCTTCCGCTGCGATGAGGGCGTGAAACGCAACCTTGGCCGTCCAGGGGCTATTAACGGCCCGAATGTCCTTCGAGAAGTGCTAGCCAAACTACCGCTACAACGCAAAAATCTGGTTATTTATGATGCAGGTGACATCAGCTGCGAAAATGGCGATCTTGAAGAGGCGCAAGCGGCGCTCGGCGAAGCGGTAAATTTGCTATTGGCATACGGCATCACACCTATATTGTTGGGTGGCGGTCACGAAATTGCATGGGGCCACTATCAAGGTATCGCAAAAGCGCTGACAACAGACAAATTGGGAATTGTGAATTTTGACGCGCATTTTGACATGCGTCCGTTGCTACCGAACAATAAAGGCAGTTCAGGCACACCGTTCTTACAAATCGCCGAAGCACAACACAAAGCTGACAAAGCGTTTGATTATAATTGCATTGGCATCCAGCCAGGCGGCAACATTCCTTTATTGTTCGCGACCATGGAAAAATATCATGGTGGTGTATTGCTGGCGGAAGATATTCATCTTAAAAAAACTGAAAAATGTTTTTCATTTATCAAAAAAATTATTAAGAATAATCAGCAATTGTATATCACCATTTGTCTTGACGTTTTTGCCGCAAGTGACGCACCAGGTGTGAGCGCACCGCAAGTATTAGGTTTAACACCGTGGCAAGTCATACCCTTGCTGCGTGAGCTGGCCAACTCTGGCAAAGTCATCAGTTATGACCTCGCTGAATTCGCGCCTAATTATGATATTGATAACCGCACCGCGCGTCTCGCCGCTAATTTAATTTTTGAAATTGTTCATCATCATCGCTCAACTACAGGAAAATAATTATGATAAGCACACCATCACGACATGACACTACTCGACAAATACGCGCGCCGCATGGCACAAAGCTCACGGCAAAAAGCTGGTTAACCGAAGCGCCGCTGCGCATGCTAATGAATAATCTTGATCCCAATGTCGCGGAAATTCCCAGTGACTTGGTGGTTTACGGCGGTATTGGCCGCGCCGCGCGTAATTGGGCCTGCTACGACAAGATCGTCGAGTCATTGACTAATTTGAATGACGATGAAACCTTGTTAATACAATCCGGCAAACCGGTTGGCATTTTTAAAACGCACACTAATGCGCCGCGCGTATTGATCGCGAATTCTAATTTAGTGCCGCACTGGGCGACGTGGGAGCATTTTAACGAGCTTGATAAAAAAGGCTTGATGATGTATGGCCAAATGACCGCGGGCTCGTGGATTTACATCGGCAGCCAGGGCATCGTGCAAGGCACCTATGAAACATTTTGCGAAGCGGGTCAACAGCATTATGCCGGCAAATTACGTGGCAAGTGGATTTTAACCGCGGGCCTGGGTGGCATGGGCGGCGCTCAACCACTTGCCGCGACCATGGCAGGTGCGTGTATGCTTGCCATTGAATGCGACCCAGTACGCATTAAACGTCGTCTCGACACAGGTTATTTAGATAAGCAAGCTAAAAATCTTGATGAAGCATTAGCGCTTTTCTCTACCGCGTGTAAAGAAGGCAAAGCTATTTCTGTTGCCTTGCAGGCAAACGCTGCAGATATCTATCCTGAGCTGATAAAGCGCGGTGTGAAACCTGATATGGTCACTGATCAAACCAGCGCCCATGATCCGCTGAATGGTTATCTACCACAAGGCTGGACGCTGGACGAAGCGGCGAAATTACGCGTGAGCGACCCGAACAAAGTGATTGAAGCGGCGAAGAAATCCATGGCGGTGCAGGTAAAAGCCATGCTGGATTTTT
>DAIDIB010000070.1 GCA_027459575.1 Gammaproteobacteria bacterium
TGGAAGGGCGTCTGACTGAAAAGCAATTAAAACATTTTCGTCAGGAAGCGGAAGGTCATGGTTTATCTTCTTATCCGCATCCATGGCTGATGCCGGATTTTTGGCAATTCGCGACTGTATCGCTAGGTCTGGGTTTATTGCAAGGTGTGTATCAGGCGCAATTTCAGCGTTATCTCGAAAATCGTGGTTTCATGCAACCATCAGATCGCAAAATCTGGGTGTTTTGCGGTGACGGTGAAATGGATGAGCCGGAATCTATCGGTGGTCTAACACTCGCCGCGCGCGAAAAGCTGGATAATCTTATTTTTGTCATTAACTGCAACTTGCAGCGTCTCGATGGGTTAGTACGTGCGAATAGCAAAATCGTTCAAGAGATGGAAGGGATTTTCCGCGGCGCTGGCTGGCATGTCATTAAAGTATTGTGGGGCGCGGGATGGGAGGCGTTATTAGAGAAAGATCATTCTGGCGCACTATTAAAACGTTTAACTGAAATAGTCGACGGTGACATGCAAACTGCATATGTGCGCGGTGGTGCTTACACACGTGAATTTATTTTTAATACCGATGAATTAAAAGCACTGGTGGCAGACATGTCCGATGATGAGCTGGGACGTCTGGTGCGTGGCGCGCATGATCCAGTGAAGATTTTTGCTGCTTACCAGGCGGCGGTGCAACACAAGGGCCAGCCGACGGTTATTTTAGCAATGGGTGTCAAAGGTTTTGGTTTGGGCACAACCACCGCAGAGGGTAGAAATGTCGCGCACAATCAACTGGACATGACTGAAGAAGAGCTAAAAACTTTCCGTGATCGATTCAATTTGCCCCTCTCCGATAAACAATTATTGAATTTTGAATTTTTAAAACCAGAAAAAAACAGCAAGGAAATAACTTACTTGCTTGAGCAGCGCAAAAAATTAGGCGGTTTCCTGCCTGCGCGTGAAGTCGCATCGCAACCACTCACTGTGCCAGCACTCAGCGCGTTTGATGGCATTCTGCAAGGTTCTGATCGCCCAGCGGCGACGACCATGGTGCTGGGTCGCATATTGAATACTTTGCTGAAAGACAAAAATATTGGCAAACGCCTTGTGCCCATTTTTTCTGACGAGGTGCGTACGTTTGGTATGGAAGCGCTGTTCCGACAAGTGGGTATTTACTCGCCGGTCGGGCAGTTATACACACCAGAAGACAAAGAACAATTTCTGTATTATCACGAAGCCAAAGATGGCCAGGTGCTGGAAGAGGGTATTACGGAAGCAGGTTGTATGTCGGCCTGGATCGCGGCAGCCACTTCCTACGCGACTAATCGCATCCCGATGATTCCATTTTTCACGTATTACTCGATGTTTGGTTTTCAACGCATCGGCGATTTAATCTGGGCGGCGAGCGATATGCGCGCGCGAGGCTTTTTAATTGGCGCGACAGCAGGTCGTACCACACTGGAAGGTGAAGGCTTGCAGCATCAGGATGGTTCGAGTTTGTTGACCGCGGCGACTTTCCCCGCTGTGCGAGCTTACGATCCTGCCTTTGGCTATGAAATGGCGGTGATCATTCAGCATGGCTTGCAGGAAATGTACGCCGAAGAAAAAGATGTTATCTACTACATCATGGCGATGAATGAAAAGTATCTGCAGCCAGCGATGCCCAAGGGTGCGGAAGAGGGCATTATCAAAGGTATGTACTTGTTCCAGGCGGGTGCTAAAGCGAAACATAAAGTGCAATTGTTGGGTAGCGGTACTATTTTAAATGAAGTGATCGCGGCGGCAGAATTATTGAAGAATGACTACGATGTTTCGGCTGACGTTTGGAGTGTCACCAGCTTTGGCGAACTACGACGCAATGGCGCGGCGCTTGAACGCGCCAGCATGTTATCGCCCGAGAAAAAAGCCGAGAAGCCTTACGTGGCGCAATGTTTGGCTAAACACCCGGGGCCTGTTATCGCTGCAACCGATTATGTACGCGCCTTGCCCGATTTAATTCGCCCCTATATTGACCGTACTTATGTTACCCTAGGGACTGATGGCTATGGCCGTAGCGATACCCGTGAGAAGCTTCGACACTTCTTTGAGGTAGATCGCTATTATATTGTAATTGCGGCATTATATGGGTTGGCAAAAGATGGTGAAATTGGCATGGACGTCGTTACCAAAGCAATTAAGCATTACGGCATCGACCCCAAAAAGCCTGACCCTTTACTGGTCTAATGTAGCCCGGATGAAATACGCTTTTTGTATTTCATCCGGGGAAATATGCTCTGACAGGAGAATCAAAGTTGTCTACATCAAACATAAAAGTCCCCGATCTCGGGGGTGCAACTGACGTCACAGTCATCGAAATTCTCGTTAAACCCGGTGATAAAGTTGAAAAAGACGCGCCAGTTGTCACACTGGAATCCGACAAAGCCACTCTGGAAATTCCCGCTGACAGCGCGGGCGTGGTCAAAGATATTAAAGTTAAACTCAATGATAAAGTATCGACTGGGTCAGTGTTATTGACGGTTGATGCGGCGGGTGGTGCGAAAACAGAAAAAATCACCGAAGAAACAGTCGAAACAAAACAACCCGAATCGAAAAAAGACAAAACAAAAAAAACAGAGCCGCAACAAGCAGAAAGTGCCAAGTCCGGTAATGTCATCATCGACGCCGAAGTCGAAGCGGTCGACGACGACAGCGCTATTTCCAGCACCTTCGAATCCGACGGCGACGTCCACGCCGGTCCTGGCGTCCGCCGCCTCGCCCGCGAACTCGGCGTAAACTTAAGCGAGCTCACCGGCAGCGGCCCCAAACAGCGCATCCTCAAAGAAGACGTGCAAAAATTTGTTAAAACACGTCTCTCACAAACGCAAACCCAAGGTACAGCTGGCGGCATGTCGTTACCCGCCGCGCCCGCCGTTGATTTCACCCGTTTTGGCGCCGTTGAAACACTGCCACTGTCACGCATCCAAAAAATTTCCGGTCGCAATTTACAGCGTAATTGGATCACCATTCCACACGTTACCCAATTCGGCGAAGCGGACATCACATCATTAGAAGAGTTCCGCATTTCACAAAAGGCGGATCTGGAAAAAAAGAAAATCAAACTCACGCCGCTGGTGTTCGTCATGAAAGCGGTGATCTCATCCTTAAAAGCATTTCCGCATTTTAATGCCTCACTTGAACCCGACGGCGAAACACTTGTATTAAAGCAGTACTTTAATGTTGGCGTTGCAGTGGACACACCTGATGGTTTAGTCGTGCCCGTTGTACGCGATGTAGATAAAAAAGGTCTCGTTGAGCTAGCCAAAGAACTTGCCGAGATTAGCGAAAAAGCGCGCAACAAGCAACTGACACCTGGCGACATGCAAGGTGGATGTTTCTCCGTATCCAGCTTGGGTGGCATTGGTGGCACCGCGTTCACACCGATCATCAACGCACCCGAAGTCGCGATTTTAGGCGTGTCAAAAGCAACATATAAACCCGTATACGAAGATGGCGAATTCAAGCCGCACTTAATGGTGCCACTATCACTATCATACGACCACCGTGTTATCGACGGCGCCGACGGCGCCCGCTTCATGGTGCATCTAACGAATATGCTATCAGACATCAGGAACTTATTATTATAAATGTAGCCCGGGTGCGTTTTTTTGCACCCGGGGAGCAGAGTTTAAACGAAGCCTTAATTTCCCGGGTGCCAAAAAGCGCACCCGGGCTACACCAATATAAATAAAGAGAGAGAGAAAATTACCATGACCATCCAAACAGAACTAGCAGTACTTGGTAGCGGCCCCGGCGGTTACACTGCAGCATTCCGCGCAGCAGATTTAGGCAAAAAAGTCGTCCTTATCGAGCGCTACGATAACATCGGTGGCGTCTGCCTCAACGTCGGTTGTATCCCCTCTAAAGCGCTTCTACACTCCGCCAAAGTCATCGAAGAAGCGCAGGAAATGTCCGAACACGGGGTGCAATTCAGCAAACCCAAAATTGACGCAAAAAAATTACGTGACTGGAAAGATAGCGTCGTCAAAAAACTCACCGGCGGCTTGAAGATGCTAGCCAAACAACGCAAAGTCGAAATCATTCAAGGCGTTGGCACTTTTACTTCACCCAACACCATTGAAGTGGTCAAAAAAGACGGCAGCAAAGAGACAGTGGAATTTCAAAACGCCATCATCGCAGCCGGTTCACGTCCTGTTAAGTTACCATTCCTGCCAGACGACCCGCGCATCATCGACTCCACCGGCGCATTGGAATTAGAAGAAGTCGATGGCAAAATGCTCGTGATTGGCGGCGGTATCATTGGCCTTGAAATGGCGACGGTCTATCACGCACTCGGCGCCGAAATCACCGTCGTGGAATTAATGGACCAAGTTATCCCCGGCGCAGACAGCGACATCGTGGCGCCACTCTACAAGCGCATCAAAGCACGCTACAAAAATATTTACCTCAAAACCAAAGTCACCAAAGTCGAAGCGAAAAAAGACGGCTTGTATGTGACCTTTGAAGGCGAAAACGCACCTGACAAACCCGAAAAATTTGATCGCATTTTATGCGCCGTTGGCCGTATACCAAACGGTAAAGACATTGGCGCGGACAAGGCAGGCGTCGAAGTTGACCAACGCGGCTTTATCGCAGCCGACAAGCAAATGCGTACCAACGTGCCGCACATTTTTGCCATTGGGGATATCGCCGGCAATCCTATGCTCGCGCATAAAGCGATACCAGAAGGACGAGTCGCAGCGGAAGTTATTTCCGGACTCAAACATTACTTCGATCCAAAATGTATCCCCAGCGTCGCCTACACTGATCCAGAAGTCGCCTGGACCGGCTTAACCGAAAGCGAAGCGAAAGCCAAAGGTATCAAATATGGCAAAGGTGTGTTCTCTTGGGCAGCCAGTGGCCGCTCACTCAGTATCGGCCGCAGTGAAGGCTTAACCAAGCTCATCATCGATGAAGACACCCATCGCGTATTAGGCGCTGGTATCGTCGGCCCCAACGCCGGTGAATTAATCGCTGAAGTTGGTCTCGCGATTGAAATGGGCAGTGACGTGGAAGATCTATCACTCACTATTCATCCTCACCCAACCTTATCCGAAACTATCGCAATGGCCGCGGAAGTGTTCGAAGGTACGATTACGGATTTGTATATACCGAAGAAGAAAGAAGAAAAAGTTAGCTAAATGTAGCCCGGGTGCGTTTTTTGCACCCGGGAGTTAAGATTAGACAAAGCCCTTATCCCCGGGTGCAAAATACGCACCCGGGCTACGCAAGCCCCCCTCATACTCTGCAACAAATTAATCGATTTTTTTCAGCAGTTTATAAGCAAATCACATTATGCTTTACGTAAAACATAATAACAGGATATAATTAAAATGATCAGGTCATTTAAAAATAGAGCGACAAGAGAGCTTTATCAAGGAGAAAGAGTTAAACAGTGGCGATCTATTCAGAGGCAAGCTGTAAAGCGGTTGCAAATACTTGATGATGCAACCTGTTTAAATGATTTAAGAAACTTGTCAAGCAACCATTTCGAGTCATTGAGTGGCGATAGAAAAGGACAATATAGTATACGGATAAATCTTCAATGGCGTGTGTGTTTTAAGTGGATCGAAGGTGAGCCACATGATGTTGAAATAGTTGATTATCATTAGGAGTAGATACAATGAATAAAATGCGTCCTGTTCACCCGGGAGAAATTTTAAGAGGCGAAATGGCAGAATTGAAATTATCAGCTAATAGATTCGCGGAAATGCTTCATGTGCCAACCAACCGTATCACGGCCATATTGAATGGGCAGCGTGGAATTACAGCTGATACAGCTTTGCGTCTATCAGTGTTTTTCGGAACATCGGCTGAGTTTTGGCTGAAATTACAGAATAGTTACGATTTGAAGGTGGCTGAAATCAAGAACGGCAAGAGAATCAAAAAAGAAGTGATGCATAAGAATGCGGCTTGATTCCTGGCTGCGCTCATTAAATAGAATGGGGCGTTGCACCCCATTCATTCAATTGCCAAGTTATGTGTTATGTTCCTTTATGGCCAAGTGGTACAACTACATCAGTTAAAGGAGTAACATCTCCTACTGTGTAAATCGGTCCATGAAACCCTGGCTCAGATATCGTCCCATTTTCATTTGGATAAACCAGCATTTGCACGCTAATTCCTGAAAATGGATATTTTGACATTAACTCATCACCGATATTTGCCGCGATAATCTCCCAAAAAGTATTAACAGGAAGTTTTTCGCTTGGCTCCAGATAGCTAATTACGCTACTACGCAATACGCGATAGTCTGGGTAGAGTGAGTAATCAGCATCATCTTTCATGGCGTAACGCACATACACGTCAATGGTTTGTCCACCTTGTCGCTGTGTATGATAGATTTTGGGCAGGGAGAATAAAAATAGCTGGTTGAATCATTACTTGAGTGAGTTTGTTTTGCAAACAAAAATCCCGCCTGGTTCACCATGATCATTTGGCCGATGATAATTAGTAGAATTAATCTGGATGTAAATCGTGCCAATATTTTGGTCACTGCCTGTCACTCTTCATTTTATGATACCAAACATTATGCGGCGCATGCGCATGAGGGGAAGGCGATATTTCTTGTCACGCCAAAAGGCGATGTATTTGCTGGCTCAAGTGTGGCATGCCGATTTTATCATTCCAGTTTTGTCTCCGGCAGCGCCATTTTTTATGCCGGTTCCATGAAAGCTACTGGTGGATTATTAAAGGAAGTAGATAATCGCAGCGGCCATTACATGCCAACCCGCGTGCATCTAATGCGGGTGCTTGATTTTTTCAATGATTGTGGGGTGTTGAATAAACACACCGATGCAATGTGTCTTAGCTTGCCCGATTTTGCGAAAGTAAAAATTGATTATCCGATTCGCAAAAAGAAGCAGGTCGAAACGGACGCCCATCGGTTTTGGCCAACTTTAAGTTGAGCGTAGTCTGGATGAGTGTTTTTCTCGTCCGGGAAAATGCTGAGAAATAGAACCGGCTCTGTTCTATGTACATTTGCGGTTTTATTCTGGCTTCGCCAATTACCTGCCGATCGCTGGTGCTTTCCACACACCCGGAATATCCACGCCCGAAATAGCATTCTGAATTTTCGCGTAACCATCCCCAATGCGTTTTTGTAAAAATTCAGGAATGCCTTTTTCCAGCTTACCGTAGGCTTTCATCATGCCTTTTGGTTTTTCATGCGGGTTTGCTTTGGCATAAGCAACGGCTTCCGCCATATCATGCACAAATTCTGCTTTGAATTCAGGCCAGGCAGTGTGCACAGCCGTCAGGCAAAAATGTATGCCATCCACTTGCGGGCTGGGAATAATCTCAAACAAGCGATGTTCTTTTCGTTGCATGACATTCAACGCCCAATGTTTTTCTTTAAACTTTTGCGCGACGAGTAGTGGGTTAATACCTGGCGCGGTTTTCATGCCAACGACGGAGAGTTCTGGATCGTAGGCAATAAACAGCCCGTCAATATTTTTAAGTTCAGCAATTAACTCACGCTGCAAAGTCAAAATCCTTCGCGTGCTTTCGATGTAATAATCTTCACCTTTATACGCCAATGTCGCCCAGGTTGTGGCAATATCTGCGCCGCTGCGAGAACCATCCATCGTGTCGGTGACATATAAACCGCCAATCCAGTCTAAGTACGCCTGCGTTGGTGTGGCGGGGCAATCAGGCGAGAATAGCAGCACAGATGTTCCTTTGGGTGTTTCGCCATATTTGTGTGTATCAAAAGAAATGCTGGTGACGCCTTTAACTGAAAAGTCGCAGGGTGGAAGAATAAAGCCTGCTTTATGCGCGAATGCCGTTAAAAAGCCACCCAGACAAGAATCAACATGCAAAGGAACGCGGTGCTTCTGTGCCACCTTCGCCAAATGTTGAATTGGATCCATAATACCATAAGGAAAGGAGGGCGCAGAACCCACCATCATACAGGTGCTCGAATTAATCGCTTTTTCCATAGCGAGCACATCGGCTTTACCAGATTTTTTATCGACCGGGATTTTCACTAACGTAACATTTAAAATATGCGCCGCTTTATCAAATGAGACATGCGCTGTTTCAGGCACGATGATTTCAGGATGTTCAATGCCATTTGCGCGAGCATGGCTAACATAGGCTAAACAAGCCTCGATAATGCTGGTTGTGCCGCCGTGCGTGATAACACCATGCGCGCCGCTTTGACCATGCAATAAGTTTTGACACCATGAAATAATTTCCGCGCGCATCACGTGAATGAGTGGCCAGTCAGAGTGCATAGGGTTGGTTAGCTCGGTTTTGCCCCATATTTTTTCGAGCAGCAGTCTAAACTTTTCATCATGCTTGGTATAGACCGCGCCTGAAATTTTGCCTTCATGATAGTGGTGTTGTAATTCACTGAGCCGTGCCAGAATAAGCTCTTCAGGCACGCCAGTTTCGGGAAGTGTTGGAAAAGCAGCATATTGCCGTCTGGCAATATCTACGTCTTTTTTAATTTCATCCAATGCCCCGCTCACTTCTTTTTCTATATAATTATTGAGCTTGGTCTTAAGATAAGGTGTCCACAAAGCAAATGTCACGCCTTTTTTAATAATAGAATTTTTAACTTTGTCTGTGTCCCAGTGACGATATGTGTTGTAAGCGCTTCTAACAGTAAAAAAGGCGGCAAGTGTGGCGGCTATTATCAAAGTCGGGGAAGTTTCTTCCAGATATTGATCGACTGGATCTCTTAATGATGAAAGTAAACTAGCGGCGCATTCTAAAGCTCGTCCTAACATGATCTTTCTCCTTTTTATGTTGCGCTTTTTAGGCTGATTGCAACTCTGGCGTAATGCGCCAGCAAGTAAATGCCGCAACAACAGCGACAGTTATTACATAATATGCAGGCGAAAACACATCGTTAAAATACTGAATTGCCAACGTGCAGATAATCGGACTCAAACCACCCACAATGGCATAAGCCAGATTGTAACTCAGCGCGACACCTGAATATCGCACGTTAGTTGGAAACATCTGGCTAATCATCGAAGCATAAGCGGACGGAATAAAGCCAAAGAAAATAGAAAAGATCATGTAACTAAACACAACCCAGCCAATATTCTGTAAATGAAAGAGATAAAACAGGGGATAAGTCAATGCGATTAAAAACATCGCCGACATTAAATACGCTTGTCTGTAGCCAATGCGATCCGTCATCCAGCCGCCAAACAAAATAGTCACACTCAACACCAGCGTGCCAATGGTATTAATGCGCATCAAATCAGCATAATCATAATGCATGTATTTGAATAGGTACTGTGGCCAGTAGAGATAAAGAAAAACAGTCACAGAACCTATCGATACCAAAAAGAAACCGAGTACCACTTGCTTCGAATAAGTGCGCAGTAAAGTGACAATTGGCATCTTTTGCAAATCCTGCTTTGGCAACGAAGCAAATGCCGCTGTCTCACGCAGATAACGTCGCAGATAAACCGTAATAACACCAAACACACCACCTAATAAAAACGGAATGCGCCAACCAAAAGCTAGCACGTCCGCAGAACTTAACATAGAAGACATAAGCGAACTAACCAGCGACCCCAGCATCAAGCCAAAATTCACGCCAAAAAATAATGCTGCCAACGAAAACGCCCGATGACCCGGCGCTGCATGTTCCGCGATAAACGTAATCGCCGCAGGCAATTCTCCGCCCAGCGCAAGACCCTGCATCATTCTAAATAGAAGTAACAACAGTGGCGCAGCCATACCAATTTGCGCCGTCGTCGGCAACAAACCTATCGCTAGCGAAGGTACTGCCATACCAATCACCGTAAGAAGAAATACCACCTTACGCCCATAACGATCACCAAAATGCGAGAACAGAATCCCACCCAACGGCCTGATTAAATACCCCACCGAAAAAATCGCCAGCGTTTTCAACGTAGCGACATAATCCGAACTATTTGAAAAGAAGACTTTTTCGATTATTGGAGAAAGAAAAATATAGATAATAAAATCATAGAATTCCAGCGCACCACCTAGAGACGATAGAAACAACAGTCTTTTCTGATCATGTGTGAAGTTATTCATGGCCAGCTATAGTAGCCTGGACACGCTTTTTGTGTCCAGGAAAGATGTGGACGCAGGGGGCAGTCTAAGAAATAACGTTTACCGGACAGCTATTTGGTTATCGAGGGGCGTCACGATCCAGGGATGGAAAGGAGTGCGAGTACAGGGATGTACGTCCCCGAGATAACCAAATAGCTGTCCGGTAAACGTTATTTCTTAGACTGCTCTCTGCTCCACATCTTCTCATTCTCATCCGTCGATCGTGCCAACACTCTCGCCACAACAAACAACAAATCCGACAATCTATTCAAATACCTCAATATTTCTGGAT
>DAIDIB010000071.1 GCA_027459575.1 Gammaproteobacteria bacterium
CAATAACAGAAGGCGGGAATTGGCAAAAATCAGCGCGGCCTAAACTAACGAATTTAAAAAATTAATTGACATTTTTCTTATGTCCTATTTGAGCAGCCTTCTCGGCATGGGGTGTATAATAAAATATATAATAAAACTATTATTACGTGGTGAGTTATGGCGGGTGAAACCAGAAAATCAAAAGATTATCTTAAGCTATTGTATCTTAATGGTTTATATAAGCACACCATTAACCCTGTTTATGCGCTGGCCTCAAGGGCGTCAATAGAAGAAGATGGCATTAAAATTAGTACGGAAGAAAGTGGCGCTGTGCTGCCCGATAAATCTGTTATTTCGATTGAACGCATCAGTGAACAAGCTAAGCTTACCCCCGCGCCTAAAAATAAATCTGAAGTTGCATCATTAGAGATAAAAATTGATGGAAAGCGATATACATTCAATGATCGACTAGTGGATGATGTAAAGGATTTTTTTGTTGGCGATGATAAAGGGATATTTGACAAAGTTATCGCTAAACTCTCTTTGTGGGATATGTTAGTGATCGATGCGGCATTGTTTGAAGCCAGAGCTCCTTTGTATGTCATTGAAATGCAACAGCTTGATGAGCTGAATGCGAAAGGCGAAGATGAAAAAGCATTACTCTTATGGAAAACAAAAAATGAGAATTTTTTGCAAGAGATAAAAAAGGTGGTTTTTGAAAGTTATATTTTACCCACCATCCGACAACTGCAACAGCCAAAACGTCAACAGACAGTAAATCCTGAAGATCATTCCGCTGCTGATGCATTTAGCTCCGCTGCGGCTGTGTTTTCAGCATGTGAATCACAACTAAGAGCTGATAATGTACCAGAAGAGCTTAAGCCTTTGGTGTACCAGTTGGTAGATGAAACAGCGAAAGGTTTGGCGGGCCATTATAATCACCAGCGCTACTTGCAGCTCGTGAGAAGTTTACCGCTTGAATACAGTGCGTTTCGTATTATCTCCGGCGCCGCGCTTATGTTTGCTGGTGCGATGGTGGCGCTGTTAGGCGTTGCTTTGCTTGTGCCTACCGGCGGTGTCAGTGGAATTGCCATTAGTGCGGGTATAGCGCTTTTCGCTACGTCAGGGCTTTTTGCTAGTTCAAAAGTAGAATCTGATATTGCTGAAAAGGCGGAAGCATTCCACGCGCATCAAATTGCGAGAATGGGTGGGTAGTACGTCATCCTGAGAGCGTTAATCCTCGCCAAACTTTTCATTCACCAACTGTGTCAGCGCCGCTAACGCATCGCGCTCATCTTCGCCGTTGATAATTACTTCCACCACATTGTCTTTCTGTGCGCCGAGTGTGATGACGCTCATGATGCTTTTGCCATCGACTAATCGGTCGTTAAACGCGACTTCGACTTTACTGGCATAACGTTTGGCGGTGTTGACGAACTTGGCGGCGGCACGGGTGTGGACGCCAAGTTTGTTTTGTATGGTTAATTTTTCTCTGATCATGGTTATTCTCTGGGTCCCGACTTTCGTCGGGACGACGCTCTATCTATGCGAGTCAATAATTTTATCTTTATGTTTCGTTACTTGTCCCAGCAGCTTATCCGCCAGTGCTTCTATCGCCTTATACATATCATCATCTTTAGCTGTGGCGTGAATTTCCGTGCCATCCAGGTGCACTGTGCCTTCCGCGATATGTGTGACGTTTTCAACACGCAAGGTTATGTGAATACTACCGATGTGACTATAGCGTTTGCTCAAGTGAGCCAGTTTATCTTCAACAAATGTTCTAATGGCTGGGGTAATTTCAATGTTGCCCGCTATTTGAATTTGTAATGACATGATAGTCTCCTAACAAAAAATTATAATATAAATTCTTCGCCCAGATAAACTGAGCGCACTTCTTCGTTATTTGAAATAGCTTCCGGGTTGCCTTCGCAAATAATACGACCTTCGTTAACAATATAAGCGCGTTCGCAAATATTTAGCGTATCGCGCACGTTGTGATCGGTAATTAAAATGCCGATGTTGCGCTTGCGTAAATGATTAATGATGCGCTTCACATCGAGGATAGAAATAGGATCGATACCAGCGAACGGTTCGTCCAGCAAAATAAAATCAGGATGGCCAGCCAGCGCGCGCGCGATTTCCGCGCGGCGTCGTTCACCGCCGGATAAACTCATGCCCAGCGTGTCGCGCACGTGTGAGATGCGAAATTCTTCCAGCAACTTATCCATTGCCAGCTTGCGTTCGGCTTTATTCAAATCATCGCGCAATTCCAGAATGGCCATAATATTTTGCGCGACGGTGAGTTTTCTAAAAATCGACGCTTCTTGTGGTAAGTAACTTAATCCCATTTTCGCGCGCGCGTGCACGGGTAGTCGGGTGATGTCATTGTCATCCAGCTTGATATGACCCTTATCTGGCGTGATCAAGCCTACAATCATGTAAAAGGAGGTGGTCTTGCCCGCGCCATTTGGTCCTAACAAGCCAACGACTTCGCCGCGTTTAACATGTAGCGATACGTCTTTCACCACATCACGTGACTTGTATTTCTTGCTTAAATGTTCTGCTCGGAGTACGTCGGCCATATGCTCGTGTTACTTATCCGGGTTATAGATGATTAACGCGTGGCTTTTATCCAGCTTAGGCACGGTAATTGTCTGGTCGATACTATTATAATGAATCAATTCGCCTTGAAAACTGTTTTCTCCCTGTTTGACCTCTGCTACCTGTTCTAGCGAGATATTAGATTGCTGTGGATAGTACTTGATAATATTCGCTTTCGCATGCATTTCCGGGTCGGTGATCTTGGGTTTGGTCCAGTAGTGGGCGCGCTGATTAATACCGTAGGCGATTATTTCCTGTATTTTATGCTGCGCATTGGATTTGGTAACGAGGCGGTCGGCGGTCAGGTGTGTGCTGCCTTGATCGGCTTTCACATTGCCGATGAATTCATTTGTGCCAGTTTTGTAATTGTATTTGCTGCTATCGGAAGTGATGTGGATGCGTTGCAGGCGGTCTTCGGGCAGGGCATGCGCGAGAGTCGGCAAAATCAAAAATATCATCCATTTACATCTTATCCGGAACATATTCTCCAACCGCCTCTGATAATAATTTAATATTGCCACTATCCATATCTGCGTACATACCGATAGACTTCACCACAATGCTGGGTTGAATCAGCGTGATGGGATCTTCGGTTTGCGCGGTTTGTAATTCGGGATGCACGGTGAGGGTAGGCGTTTTAATCAAGGTCGTTGGCGTACTGGTATCACCCGTGTGTTGAATGATCACGTTCTCCCAAAAATCTACCTTATTCGCGCCATCTGTTGCCTTGGCGTATTGCGAGGTAATGCGCCATGGCTGCGGTGACTTGCGATACAAAGTCACTTCCGGTGTCGTTAAATCGGTCGCGTCGTTATCGAGATAATGCACCATGCGAGGTGTGGCGATTTTGATACGCGGTTTGCCTTGCTTGTCGTAAGCAACCGAGACCACATCTTCCATGATCGCATCAGGGAGCGAAGAACGAATAGAGTCGGTGACGGTGGAGGGCCGATACATGAGCGCGAAGGTCAGCACGATAAGGCTGATCAATATAGGCGTGATGTAGTTGAAGTTTACTCTAATCATAAGATCTCGCGGGCGTCGTTCCGACAAAGCCTATGTATCGTCCCGGCAAAGCCTAGGTGTCGTCCCGGCGAAAGCCGGGATCCAGTTAACCGAGATATGATTCTACCACAGCGTCGAATTTATTTTGAGCCTTAAGTAGCAATTCGCAGAATTCCCGCACGGCACCCTTACCACCTTTATTTTTTGTCGTAAAATCAACATGTTGCTTGACAATCTCAACGGCGTTGACCGCGGTGGCCGGCAAGCCGACACGACGCAAAAGCGGAAGATCAGGTAAATCATCGCCCATATAGGCGATTTGCTGGTCGGTGAGGTTGAGTTTCTTTTTTAGCTCTTCATAAGCGGGCAGCTTTTTTTCATAGCCTAGATAAGTATGATCGATGCCCAAATCTTTTAACCGCCTCACTAATGGCGCGGATTCTTTGGCGGAAATGATAGCCACTTGAATGCCCGTGCGTTGCAGCATTTTAAGTCCCAGGCCATCATGCACGTGAAAAGGTTTGAATGTTTCGCCGTCTTTGTCGTAGTACAATGCGCCGGTGGATAAAATGCCGTCCACATCAAAAATCGCTAATTCTATTAATTTCGCTTTTTCTGTGAGCGCATCCATCTACACAATTCCCGCGCGTAGAATGTCGTGTATGTGCACGATGCCGACGGGGCGTTCTGCCGGGTCAACCACAACTAGCGAAGTGATTTTATGCGATTCCATGATATGTAACGCTTCAGCTGCCAACATATCCGCTGGTATCACTTTGGGCTTTTTTGTCATGACTTCATCGATACGAGTGGTATGCACATCCGAGTTGCGATCAAATGCACGGCGCACGTCGCCGTCGGTAAAGATGCCGGATAATTTGCCATCCGCGCTGACGATAGTCGTGATACCTAATTTTTTCTGTGTCATTTCCAGTAACGCGTCTTTTAGCAGGGTGCCAAGGGTGACAGCGGGGACGTTTTCGTTTTTATGCATGATGCTGTCAACGCTGAGCAGTAATCGTTTGCCGAGCGTGCCGCCTGGATGTGACAGTGCGAAATCTTTTTCGGTGAAGCCGCGTTTGTCGAGCAGTGCCATGGCGAGTGCGTCGCCCATGACAAGGGCGGCGGTCGTGCTGGATGTCGGTGCTAATCCTAATGGGCAGGCTTCTTTGTCGACGCTGACGTCTATATGTATGGTTGCGGCGCGTGCCAGGGTGGATTTGGGGTTGCCGGTGAGGGCGATGAGTGAGATACCGAGACGTTTGATGACTGGCAGTATCGCTAAAATTTCCTCGGACTCGCCGGAGTTGGAAAGCGCCATGACCACGTCTTTGCCCATGATCATGCCAATATCGCCATGTTTGGCTTCACTGGGGTGGATAAAGAACGCTGGACTGCCGGTGCTGGCGAAGGTGGCGGCGATTTTGCGGCTGATGTGGCCGGATTTGCCCATGCCGGTGACGGCGATGCGGCCCTCGCAGGCGTAGAGTAATTCGCAGGCTTTGGCAAAATTGTGATCAATTCGAGAGTGTAAGCTGGCAATAACGGCAGCTTCGATCTCGATTACGTTTTGTCCAACTTTGATTAGTTGTTCGCTCATGGTTGGATATAGTATGGGCATTGTCGTTCTGGCGCAAGGTTTCCATTAATCCTGCTAGCTATTTCCCTTGGCATTGTGAGAAAATTAAAGAATGCCTAACTCAGATAATATAGTTCAAATTAACAACATGTCGTTTCAGCATGAAAACGGCCGTGTGGTGTTTGATAACGTCGATCTCTTGATTCCTCGCGGTAAGGTAACGGCCGTCATGGGCCCCAGTGGTACCGGCAAAACCACTTTATTGCGTCTAATCGGTGGTCAATTAACGCCCACTTATGGTTCAATCGCCGTCGAAGACAAGCGCATTCATCAATTATCCACCAAAGAGCTGTATCAACTTCGCAAGCGCATGGGGATGTTGTTTCAGACGGGTGGCTTGTTTACTCACTTGAACGTGTTTGAAAATGTCGCTTTCCCATTGCGGGAACATACTTATTTATCTAACTCGATGATCCACACCCTGGTGCTGCTAAAACTGCAAATGGTCGGTCTGCGTGGCGCGCATCATTTAATGCCAAGTGAATTATCGGGTGGTATGGCGCGACGTGTGGCATTGGCGCGGGCGATTGCGCTGGATCCGGAATTGATTATGTATGATGAACCTTTTACCGGGCAGGATCCTATTTCGATGGGTGTGCTGGTTAAATTAATTCGCACGTTGAATGATGCGTTGGGTTTGACGAGTATCATTGTGTCGCATGATGTGGAAGAAGCGTTAAGTATCTCAGATTACGTTTACATCATCTCCGACAAAAAAATTATTGGGCACGGTACGCCGAAAGATGTGCTGGCGAACCCGGCGCCGCAGTTGCAGCAATTCATTAAAGGTTTACCAGATGGCCCGGTGCCATTTCATTATCCGGCTAAACCTATCGCAGAAGATTTTTTAGGGGAAAGTGCATGATGGATAGAGTGGCAATGTTGGGTAGTTGGGGCTTGGGAAATCTGCGTGAATTCGGCAAATCAGGCATTTTACTTTCTCGTTTTATATTCTATGTGCCTAACATTCGTAAAGGCTTGCCTTTGTTATTGCAACAAATTTTTGCTGAAGGTGTGTTGTCGTTGCCGATCATTGTCGTGTCGAGTTTGTTTATTGGCATGGTATTGGCGTTGCAGGGTTATCATACGCTGGCGAAATTCGGAGCGTCGCAAGAATTAGGCCCATTGGTCGCGTTGAGTGTCGCGCGTGAACTGGGGCCGGTGGTAACCGCGATTTTATTTGCTGGTCGCGCGGGTTCGGCGGTGACGGCGGAAATTGGCTTGATGAAAGCGACCGATCAATTATCCAGTATGGAAATGATGGCGGTGGATCCGCAGCGTCGTGTGGTGGCGCCGCGTTTTTGGGGCGGTTTTGTTTCCATGCCGTTATTAACGATTATTTTTAACGCCATGGCAATTTATGGCGCGTATCTGGTCGGCGTGAAATGGCTGGGCGTCGATGGCGGTGTGTTCTGGTCAAACATGCAATCTTCCGTGGAATTTGGCGCTGATATAGTGAATGGTATTTATAAAAGTTTGGTGTTTGGCATAGCGGTGACCTGGATTGCTGTCGCGCAAGGTTATGCTTGTCAACCCACTTCTGCTGGAATTGCCAATGCGACGACGCGTTCAGTTGTGTATGGTTCGCTGGCTGTGCTGGGTCTGGATTTTATTTTAACTGCAATGATGATTGGGAGTTGGTAAATGGTATCGCAACGTTTAATTGACAGTTTGGTGGGGCTGTTTTTATTGTTCGCCATCATTTCATTGTCTGTGCTGGCATTTAAGGTAAGTGGTTTGACCAGCTTGTTTCCGGCACAAAGCTATGAAGTCACCGCAGAATTTGATGACATCGGTGGCTTGAAAGTGCGCTCTCCCGTCAAGATCGGCGGTGTGCAGGTGGGTGAGGTGGCGAAAATCAGTCTGGATCCAACCACCTATAAAGCGGTCGTACATTTAAATATTTACGATCACTTTCGCGACATACCTGATGACTCCTCCGCACGCATTCTAACTGCGGGTTTGCTAGGCGATAATTACGTGTCGATCACGCCGATGTATAGCACTGAATTTTTGAAAAACAACAGTCAGATTAAATTTACCACTTCGGCTATGAATCTGGAAAACTTGATTGGTCAATTTATTTATAAAGTTAATAGTGGCGATAAAAAAGAAGACGGTAAAGGAGATAAACAAAATGCTGCGAATCAATAAAGTTTTATTAACAAGTGTTGCTGTAATTTTTAGCTGGTTAACGATGGTGACCGTGGTGCAGGCACAGGCACAGGAAAATCCTGTGTTAATGTTGCAATCCATTGCGAATAACATGATATCGCAGCTTAAAGCCAATAAGGCGACTTTGAAAACCAAGCCTGGTATCGTTTATTCACTCGCCAGAAAATATGTTGTGCCTTACGCTGATCTGGATGTCATGTCTAAACGCGTGTTGCCACCGCAAACCTGGAACAGCGCGACGCCAGCGCAGCGCGCGAAATTCAAGAGTGAATTTACCACATTGCTGATTCGTACATATGCTTCCGCGTTGACGTCTTATCAAAATCAAACCGTTAAATTTTATCCGGTACGCGGCGGTTATGAAGGTAGAAACAATATTGAAGTTTCGAGTGAAATCGTTAGCCCCGATACAGATCCTGTTCGTGTGACATATCGATTAGTGCGCCTGGGCGGTAACTGGCGCCTCTATGATATGTCTGTGGAAGGTGTGGGCTTAATCGATAGTTTCCGCTCGCAATTTGCCGATATTTTAGGGAATGGTGGTAGTATGGATGAGTTGCTAAAAAGAATTTCTTCGCATAATGCAGGAAATCAATCGTGAATAATCACAACCACGCAGACGTGACATTCACGCAAAATGAATTTGTGCTGTCGGGAAGTCTGGATTTCTCGAATGTGATGTCTGTGTATCAAAAAGCTTTGCCACAATTCAATTCTGCTCAAACGCTGGTTTTCAACTTTGCTGGATTGAAAACCAGTAACAGCGCGGGTCTTGCATTGATGATTGAATGGTTGAAGCGTGCCAACACCACCCAAAAACGCATCGAATTCCGCAATGTATCGGTTGAGTTGCTGTCTATTGCGAAAGCGGCGGGGTTGGAGAGTGTTATCCGTGTATAATTGCCTGGATACGGTTTAATTTGCGATTATTTTTTTTTACCGGCGCATAACTTTTTGAATGATTTCTCATCGCAAGGCATATCAGGATTGCTGAAACTGTTTAATGTCGGATCAGATGAAAAATTGTGTCTTTGAATAGCAGCCAGTGACTCATCTGCCTCCATTTGTTCCACAACGATTTCAGCCAGTTCTTTTCGGGTAAATAATAGCGATGTGAAAGGGTATTTCTTTTTAAAATATTCAACGTGATATTGTGGCGGATCTACTTTTTCAAAATCATCTTCTGGTATTAAGTCGACAATTTGATATTGACCTTCTCTGGATTTAGCCATAGTTCCCTCTATTTTAAGCTATTTCAGTCCAATTTTTAGTATTATCCTAGAAACGGCAGTTGAACGCGAGCGTCAGGCGTGACAGATTGATCGAGATAAGCTTTTAAAAATTTGAGCGGTCACCTTATTGGTGATCCGAAAATTTTTAAAAGCTTAGATCGGTCAAGATGTTACGCATCACGTCGCGTTTCAACCGCCGTTTCTAGGATTATCCTCTTTTTTGAAAAAAAAGCAAAAGTACCGCTTGCACTTGCGTATGTGGTGGGTTGCATCTCTGCTAACTACTAGCATATAGTCTGCAAGGATATTTACCTGTTAAACTAGTTGCCAAGGACTGCCATGAAAAAAATTATTCTCTTATTGTTGTTTTTGTTTCCTGTTTGTTCAATCGCAAATACCGTTAACAAACCACGTATCGTTATCGCGCCAAAATGCTTGATTGATAAAGCCAACGTTAGTCATCGCGTTTTAGTTGTGGACAACGATTTACTCTTAGTTCAAGTGTCAGATGATCAAATTGAACAGATTGCCGCAGTTAAGTCGCAAAAACCACGTTGTGGTGGTTTTATGGATGTGACGGATGAGTGGGCTCAGATCGGTAAAAGGTCCGGTGCTAAAGCATTTTTATCACAGTATAGCTCGGTGAGCGTGCCAGCTCCTGCGGCTCAATCATATAGCATTAAATATCCTGCGCAGGTTAATCAGCTTTTAGCGCAGACGAATCCCCAACGTTTGTGGGATAACCTTACTAAATTTACTTCATTCCCGGATCGCTCTGCTACGTCAGATACAGGCGTTCAGGCGGCAGAATGGTTGCGAGATCAAGTCAAAACAATGGCGAATGGCCGCACAGATGTTGAAGTGTATTTAGTACCAACAGCTGGTTATAAGCAGCCTTCTGTTGTTGCTAAATTAGGAACATCGTCTGAGCCTGGCATAGTGGTTGGCGGTCATATGGATACACTGACCAATGGCAAACCGGGAGCAGATGATGATGGCACAGGCAGCATGACTGTTTTAGAAGTCGCGCAGACCATTATTTCAAGCGGTATGCAGTTTAAAAAGCCGATTTATTTCATTTGGTACGCGGCTGAAGAAAGAGGGTTGGTCGGTTCTAAAAATGTGGTCAATAAATTCAAAAAAGACCATATTCCTGTAGCGAATGTCATTCACCTGGATATGACAGGTTATCCAGATAAGAAATATCCAACAGCGATATGGTTAATGACAGATTACGTTAATAAACCATTGATGACTTATCTTGAAACGCTCACAAATGCTTACGTTAAGAAGCCTATCAAATATAGTGCTTGTGGCTATGCCTGCAGTGATCACGCCACCTGGACTCAAAACGGCTATGCTTCGGCGATACCATTTGAATCTGCTATGGAGAATTACAATCCGTATATTCATAGCGCGCAGGATACAATGGATAAGATCGTGTTAAATCATATGACGGATTATACGAAATTAGCGTTGGCGTTTGTTGTGGAGTTAGCGGGACCGTTGCAGTGATGGTAATCATTAACTTCATCGGTTTACGGTAACCACGGACCGGTAGATCTGTTTTTTTTCTCGCTGCGCTGCGAAAAAGAAACAGAGTCTCCCGGTCCGCCGTTCAATACCTGCCG
>DAIDIB010000072.1 GCA_027459575.1 Gammaproteobacteria bacterium
TAGAGTGTAGCCCGGGTGCGTTTTTTGCACCCGGGGAGCGGAGTATAAACAAAGCACCGTTCCCCGGGTGCAAAAAACGCACCCGGGCTACATTCTACTTAACTAGTACAGGAGCTGTTGGCGCTGGTACAGCAACACTAGCATCGACTGGTGATTTAGCCATCACACCATGACGTTTTAGCAGCTCAGCGTAAGCGTGCTTTCTAGCTTCTTCAAACAAAGGCGACTCATCAGCTTTCGAATCTGCTTCCGTCAGCTTGTCTAATGATTCTTGCAATTTTCTCGCCATGATTTCATCAAACTGAATCTGTGTATTTTTATTTTCGGGTTTTACCAACACATTATATAATTGCTTATCGAATTTTGTATCAATGCAATCAAGCGCAGCCAAGGGATGATTTTCTTCAGCCTCGATATCTTCAACAGCAACTTCTTCAGATGTGTCTTCAGCAATAACATCCTCATCGGAAACATCAACATCTTCTACAATTGGGGTTTTTATCTCAACTTCATCTTCAACTGGTTCTACATGAACTGATTCTTCTCCGGAAGATTCGGCCAGTAACTCAGCATGATTTTCACAAACTACAGCTTCCACCGCTTGTCGCAACTCATCATCTGACGCTGCCTGTGTCACTTCGTTAGCCACACTGACCAGTTGCAGGATTTTTTGTACGCCGCGATCCATACAGCAGTGACCGTTTCTTTGCACGCCTTGCATCTCAACTTTAGGCACTACACTTGCATCGCCATTTAATTTGCTGATGACTGCTTGCAGATTATTATAAGCAGATGTACCAAACAATGATTTTGCTTCGCCATACATCGGATCCCACAAGACTGCATTGCTTACCCTGGCACCTTGCATCTTGAATGCGGCAACGCGCCAATGATTTTGTCCGCAGTTTACCAGCGCCAGCAAACCGTAATTTTTATCTTCGTTACCCTTGCGTATATTATCAATCACGCTGTATAAATCATCCGGCGCATCCAGGCTAATCGGTGCAAGCACATTAAATCTGCCTGCTTTTACTTGATCAGCATGACGGATTATCACGCCTTTTAGAACAAGACGCGCATCATAATCATCGCCAAAAATATTACTGGCATCACCGCTTTGCATTAGTGTGCGCAAGATACCCGGTGGTTGCGCCATAAAGCGCGCACGTACTGCAGCGCGATCTGCCGCGATATATTTACGATATTCACGCGCCCAAGCTGATAGCATGTCGTTAAACTTTCTGGCATCGATACCGTCATCAAGCACTGCGGATATTAGCAACTCAAGCAACTGTTTGTTAAATTGATTATCTTCAGCAAACTGCAGCGTTAATTGCTCGCGCTGCATAAATACAACGAGCGCATCAATTAACTGATCAGCTTTTTGTTCAGCGCGCAGACTGTCCGCAACCAGGTTTTTAACAACGGTTGTTAATAACAATAGCTCGCTCTGACTCGGATCTGATAAATACTCACGGGTTGATAACATATCTATTCCACTCCGGCACGGGGCCACTTTACTTATTTATATTAATATTAACAAACTAGGCTTAAGTAAGCCTTAAAGGTAGGTGTTCCCGGACATAAAGAACATGTCCGGGCTACAGATTATTTTTCAATTACTTAGCTACATTTCTGGCTTTGATTCAGTCAATATTGTGACAGAATGGGTGGTTGAGGGCAAGCATAAGGCATGACGCGCGAAGAAGTTGAGGCGTTGCGAGCTAAATCTTTTCAACATCGCCATGTAAAGCGTATAACCTGCTATCAAGGTAGTGAGTTGAAATTTAAAGCTGTATAACTCTTCTTGCTGCGCCCTGCTGCTCAAATTGTCGTAATGAGCCGCGTCCCGCTTAAGCCTAATGGTTGGATTGCTACTGATATAATTTAATCGCCATAAGCGCAGCATATTTTCTTTTCCCGGAAATTCTTCAAGCAAATTTGCCGCTGTATTGCCATCACAATTAAAAAGATAGTTGTCGTCCTGTTTTTTAATTATGTTACGTTGAATTAATTGTGACAGAGATACTCTCCATTCTGCCGGAACAGCTAAAGTCTTTAATGTCTCCGCCGCATTTAGGACAAATTCTCTAATCCGATCACAGTCAGGCAGCGCGCTCAGTCGTTCTTCTACTTGTCGCACCGTCAACGGCATAAAGCGCAACACAGCATCTTCTTCGCTGTCTACCTCACTATCTTCATAAACAATCCCTCGATAGCGTAATTCCATAATTTGATCTTCGCTAAATAATTTTTTTTCTACCGAACCGTAATTAATATGAATGTCTTTTGCCAAATCTTGATTGTATACATACATATTTACATCAAAAAAATCCGCCAACAAACCCAGCTCATTATAACCTGCCCATTCTTTTTGCTTCGCCATGGCCTGTAAAAAACGTTCATAACCACTTTCAGGGCCTTGCGCAAACCACCAGTCAATTAATTTATTCATGGCGACTGTCAGCACTTGTTCGGAAGGCTTGGGCGGCGATACAAATAGCGACAAAATCGGGCGACGTGGGACTGGATTCAATTCCGCGAATTTTTCTCTAATGAATTGATGGCGACTCACAATATCATCGTCGACGCTTTTCCTGATTGGCATGACAAAGTCGCGAAACGCGCTTTTTAAATGCATTTCCGTGTGTTGGCGAAAGACGCGATTATGTCGCGCGAGATTGACAGATAGATGCCGAAAAACAGGCGCCATTTGCAACTGCAAGCGCACCGTGTCAGTATAGCGCAAAAATAATAATTTATTTTTTACTGAACCCCATGACATCCCAACGCCAAGCGCATGCGCGGAGGTTTGAATAAAATCACTCAGTATGTTAGATGGATACTGTCGTGGTGGCTTGAGCTGATCAACCTTATCCAGAATATCGGGGCGACACCAACCCAACACAAACGCGTTAAACGAGCAATCTCCATTTGGCAAGCTTTCTTCTACAATTAGCGATTCCGTTCGCACGTCCATCGTGTTCGTACTCTAAGGTATTCCTGGTTTTGAAATAAGCGCTGGTTCAACTGTTGTCGCCTCAACAAATCTTTTACCATCAGCCAGACGTTCTTCAACAGTGGCTTTGGGTTTGCTGACAGGCGGATTAAGTGGGCGCGTTTCGACTTCGGCCTCCGTCCAGGCAGCAAAGGCTTTCAATTCTGTCGCGCGATGATCATTAAAATAATTGTGCCAATCCTGAGACTTCTGGCAGGCTTGTATGAATTTGCGCGCCATGTCTTGAACTTTTTCTGACGACACTTTTGGTTTTTCACCCACATCATAATATCGGACAGAGGGTTTGCCATTGTCGGCGCGAACACTGATGAGCGCGTGAACATCGTATTCGCCCTTTTCCATGAATTCAAAAACTTTTGGCATGACTTGCGCGGGTTTAGACTTTGCCGAAAATAATCCCGGACCAAAACTCTTGGCGGGACGTACCTGTTTTGTTAACTGCTCGAACTCGAGTTCGAGAGCTTCCATTCCTTGTACCATCTTGTATTCCGTGGCCATGGCCTCACCTCAATGGGTTAGATGTCTTAATTTCAGTCTACAAACTGCAGCTTAAGAAACCCTTAACTCAAACGATAATATCATACTCTATTGTCAATGGCGCATGATCGGAGAAGCGTTGATACTTGTAAATAGAAGCTGATTTTATTGAAGATTTTAAGCCAGGCGTGACAACCTGATAGTCTATTCTCCACCCCACATTTTTTTCCCAGGCACGACCGCGGTTAGACCACCAAGTATATTGCTCAGGCTCTTGATTGATTGCACGAAAAGCATCCACAAAACCAAAATCGCCAAATAAATTATCCATCCATGCGCGTTCTTCAGGCAAGAATCCGGAATGTGTTTGATTCGCGCGCCAATTTTTTAAATCAATTTGCTTGTGTGCGATATTCCAGTCACCGCAAATGATGTATTCAGCGCTGCCGTTACGAATGGTTTGTAAAGTCGTCGCATAACGCTCGAGAAAATCAAACTTGGCTGCTTGTCGGTGATCGCCAGAAGTACCGGAAGGTAAGTAAAGTGAGGCCACCCATAAATTACCCAAATCCACCGCGACGTAACGCCCTTCCTGATCAGCCATGTCCCAGCCAAGTCCCGTGATGACTTGTTTGGGCTGATGACGTGTGTAAATCCCCACACCGCTATAGCCCTTTTTCTCGGCACAATGAAAATGCTCATGATAACCCGCCATGCGAAATTGACTGTCTTGCAAATCGGCATGCTGCGCGCGCAATTCCTGCATGCAAATCACATCTGCCTCTTGCTTCGCCACCCAGTCAAAAAAACCTTTACGGGCGGCGGAGCGAATGCCGTTTAAATTGATGCTGATGATTTTCATTAATGTCCGAACACTCTCTGCAAGAAATTGTCCACTTTAGGCGAGAGTTCTTTTAACTTATTTTCAGCTTTCTCTTTGAGTTGTTGAAATTGTTCATTCGCGATAATCGTATTTAGCTTCAACATATCCAGCTTTACTGTCGGTGATTGCAAATCACCTATAACAATAACCGGAATACCCCACTTATATTTTTCCAGTTGTTGTGGCACCACATTCAAGTTGTAATCTATGAACTGGCGCGTTAAATCAATACTACCCGCTGCTTTAACCGTGAAAGCCGAGGTAACCAAAATAGTATTATCCGAGCTGGCAACACTCTGTTTGATTTTCATTGTACCTGTCAAACTTTCAAACGCGGTTTGTGAAATGTCGGCTGGTGGCGAGACAGGTTGTTTCTGGATGAGCTCAGCCGCCGTGTTGACTAAATAATTAAGATCAATGCCGGTTACTGTGCCATTGGTTAAACTAAAACTCAGATTGCCCTGCATATGCTTGATCACATCTGATTTCGTGCTGCCACTGGTTACTGCTTCCATGCGCAATTGCCCCGTACCATCCACCATCAACTTGCTATCTTTACCACTTAGATCAAGCAGCAAGGATTTGAGCTGAATGCGACTAAATTGCGCATCCCAATCCCAATGCGGTGTTTTGGTAAGATCACGCGCGTGTACCGTGGCAGACATCCAGCCATCGTAAAGCGTGGCAGAAACAGGAGAAAGCGTAAGAACATTATCTTCCCACGCTATTTCAGCGGTAACATTTTCGGCATGCATGTTTCCCAAGGTAAGATATTTAATATGCACATCACCCGACAAATTGCTCTTACCACGCAGCAATTGCAGAAAATCCATGCCCAGCACCGCATTTTGCATAATAATAAACGGATGCTTTTCTTGTGGCGCGGTGATTTGCATACTTTCGGCTTCAACACCGATACGCGGATAAACTGACCAGCCTAAATTACCATCGATATCCAGCTGATAACCCGTCTGTTTGCGCACTGTCTCTGTGATATAAGGTTTTAAGCGATTAGGATCGACAAATACGTACAATGCTGTCACTGCGACAATAATAATAATGACGCATGTGATAAGAATATTTAAACCACTTCGCAAAATGCTCATTAAGCTTTCTCCGCTGTCACCATCACAATTTGACGTTTATTAAGTGGCTGCACGGGTCGCGCGTTTGCGCCATGCGCAGCCTTTCTCAGTTTTACTATCTGCTCTGGGGAGGCTGTCATCGCGTCCACCATTACTAGCCAGGTCACGCCTTCTGTGCAAGGCGGCGTGGTTAAAGAGCCGGCGTACTGATATGCCCCGCCTTTCGTGTCGAGCAAACCACTAATATCCAGTGGTTCTTTCATCACCACTTCTTTGCCCTCTTCTTTAGGCAAATTATTGATAATGGCTTGCAACAGCGCGTTGGCTGCGCCTACTTTAACAAATACAGCGATAACAGCAAGCTTGCCATCACCCCCCTGGTAGACAAACTGAATTTCGGCAGGTGATGTTTCGTTCAACTTTTCATTTTCGCTGGGTGTATGAAAATGGAACTCTTGCAATTGATAAGACTGCCCATCCAGTTTAAGCGTTTCATTTACTTGTTGCTTAGCCGGCAGATTGAGCTGCACGCTACGTCCGTCTGTCATCACACTATATGACGCTGGCTGCGTATGTAAAATGAAGGAATGCTGGCTGATATGTGTTTTTTTTGTATTGATGCTCACCGGCGATTGCTGCTTACCCGTGGCGCAAAGATTAAAAGCGGGATCAAGATTTCCCCAGTGCATGGGGCCAATCGTGCCTTTATAACCCCATTCTGGCGCCGCATGACTGCTGCTAACGATTGCGCAGGCCAATAATACGGACGCTAGCCTTCTCATCCTGTCTCCTGTCATCTTACAAAAGCGGGTGATGGGAATCGAACCCACACTAAGAGCTTGGGAAGCTCCCGTTCTACCATTGAACTACACCCGCGGTTGTCGGGATGGCATCTTAACACGCTTGCGTGCTAATGCCGACACCTTCGAAGGCTGCCTTGACCGCTTCCTTGTCGTATCCCAGGTCTTTTGCCGCTTTCAGCGCACCGCACGCGCCACTGGTAAAGGTGGCCGATGACGTCCAATAGTGCATATTGGCATTCACCATCACATCGAAAGCCTTTCTGACCGTCCAGCCTTCTGCGGTAGCTAACAGATAAAACGCACGGTTGTATACACCGCTGCTGTAGTGCACATTCAAACCGTCTTTATATTGCTTGGCGCTATCGATAGAACAATTATTGCCTGGCTTGCCGCCAAAACAATCCTTGCTCGGCACATCCATGTAACGTAATGATCTATTTTGTTTGAAAATCTCCGCTCCAATTTGCCAGCTAGCTTTACCATAGGCAAACATTTCCGCGGCTTGTGCTGCCATGTCGGAGAACGATTCATTCATACCGCCAGATTGCCCCCTGTAAACCAGATTCGCATGTTGTTCGGTAAAGCCATGGCTGATTTCGTGCGCGCCCACGCCTAAGGAAGTCAGAGGATAAAAATATTGGATACCATCGCCGAAAGTCATAACACCTCTTTCCCAGCTCGCATTGTCCCAACGTCGATGTATAGCCATCTCCAGCATCATTGGCTTGCCATTCTTTGTCAGCACCGGCACACCATACCATTGTTGATAGAGATCAATGATGACTGCACCACTAAATAACGCGTCATTTGCTGGTGAATAGCCACCATTCACTTTATCTTGATCGCCATCCCAATATAATTTTCCATGTTGCTGATCTTGTTCCTTACAAATGAATTTCATAATTTGATGATTGTTATAGTTTCTAACATTGACTCGTTCATTATTGAGATAGCAATTGTTAGTAGTTTCATCTCGCGTCATGTTTAACGCGGCAAGACTTCCTTGCGCGCCACCATACGTCAAGCGTCCCATTTTGGTATTGCCGCCAAAACCACCGCCTGTCACCGCCTGACCAACGGTCTGAATATTGTCCCAGTTTTCATAAACTTTGAATGAGGTTGCGTCTATGATGTAAATTGGGTTGGCTGAAGGCTGATTGTCAGCTAATGGTTCAGCGAAGAAACTGACTTTATACGCCCAGTGCGCTTTGTTTTCCCGATCGACATACACCATCAATTCGCTTCTTTGATCTTTTACGACTGGGTGCGCGCCGATTTGTTTGTAGAATGAATCAAGCATGTGTTGCAACGCGGCTTTGGCTTGTGCTTCATTCAGTGCATAAGCGGGTGTTTTTGCCAGATCAGCGCTTAAATCCTTATACATCACGCCATCCATGGTGGTGTCGCTTTTGGCGGACGATAATAATGCGTTAAATGATGCGGATGCGCGCGAACCATTTGACACGTGTACGATCGCATCACCACCCCAGACTGGGTGACCCATATAATTTTCCTGCACGCGAGTGTGCAAGGTACCATTGGATCCCACTGAACGACTGGTTTCGGAATAGCTGATCCCGCCTGCTCGCGCTGCTGGGGAAACAAGCGATTGCAATACCGAAATGTTTTGCTTGCTTAGGTCGAGGGGTGTGGCGGCGTGGGTACTGGTACTATAGATGGCTGGTAACGTTAAAGATAATAAAGCGGATAACACTTTTCTGCGTTGATCTATTCTCATCACTTTCTCCTTGTGCATAGATTAACTTAATGTAAACTTTGATATCCCTAATGTCAAAAAACAATCCAAAACCTATGTACAAAATTTGTGTTTATATTCCTGTTTCGCATATAGAACAGGTAAAAACTGCCATGTTCACCGCTGGTGCTGGTAAAATTGGCAATTATGGTGGCTGTTCCTGGCAGGTATTGGGCGAAGGCCAGTTTATGCCTCTTGCCGGCAGCAATGCTTTTATTGGTCCTGAAGGGCACTTGGAGCGTGTCAGCGAATACAAGGTTGAAATGGTGTGTGAAGAGCAATACATTAAAAACGTGCTTGCCGCCTTAAAGGAATCACACCCTTATGAAGAACCGGCTTATCAAACTTGGCGGATTGAGCAGCATGTCTAAAACGATACGACAATCAGTCATCGAACATCTCTGGCAACACTGGCATGACCAGTCGCCGGAGATTAGACAGATTGCGGCGGGCTTACAGCAACGAGGCTCCACACCATTTGTGCTGGATCACTTTGCGGTGATCGATTTGCCGAGCGTGCGTTCGGGAATTAGTGAACTGGGCCAGATTTTTTCCGCGATTGGTTATAGGGAACATGGGCGCGGTTATTTGCCAGAAAAACAAAATGATTTTTTGTGGATGGCGGAAGAAGACAGCGCGCAGTGTTCTGCGAGAGATGCGTTGCCACAAGTGGTGGTGGCGGATTTTCGGCTGGATGAGATGCCGGGTGATGTAAGAAATATTATTGAAAAATACGTAGCGCATACAGTTAACTCTCCATTGGCTGAGATTAAAGAATTGCTCGCGAAAAACGATGTTGCTGCTGATAAAATTTCTCAGCTTATTTGCGATTATTTAAAGGCTGGCCGAGATTGGCCTTTACCAACTGTCAGTGATTTCTTAACCGTGCGGGCTTTTAATGAATTACTCGCCTGGGTATTAGTTTTCGGCCGCAAACCCAATCACTTCACCGTGTCCGTGCATTTACTGTCCGGCTTTACAGATCTCGCCGATTTCAATCGCTTCATCGAGCACGACATGCGTTTATCATTAAACCCCGATGGCGGCCTTATCAAAGGCAAAAAAGAATCCGGTATCGCACAGAGCTCTACAAAAGGTGTGTTGCGAAAAATTCAATTAGCGGATGGTGAAGTTGAGTTACCCACTGATTTCACCGAATTTGTCTGGCGCTATCCTGTCTCTTCTTCCACACCTGTTATGTGGAACGATTATTTCACCGGCTTTGTTGCTCAACATGCGGATTATGTGATTGAGTCGTTGTATAGGGATTAACAAAATTACCCATTCGCATATCTCACGTGAATATGTGGAATCGAATGATTTTCGCGCCCATGATGTGGCCTGATGATGATTTCAATATCCTGATTTAAAATTGAAAGCAACTTAAAAAGCCGCTCAACAGAAAATCCTGACAAGCGTCCACGACTTAAAGCCGATACTTTTGGCTGATCTAAGCCAAGAAGTTTAGCTGCATCTGTTTGGTTTAACTTTCTTTTCTTAATTAGTTTATTTATCTCAATAGCAAGATCTGCTTTTACTAAACATTCTTCAGGATTCGGCAATCCCAAATCTGCAAAAACATTTCCGCTCGATTTTTCTATTTTGATATCAGGTGCTTTTTTAATCATAATCATTACCTCGAATTTTTTAACATCTGGTTTAGTCGCTTTAACCGTTCGTCGATTACAGCAATTTCTTCTTTTGGTGTTCGTATTCCTTGCTTAGATTTCTTTTGAAACGCATGTAACACATAAACAGCGTCACCTATATTAACGATATAAATTGCACGATAAGCATTTTTATCATAGTTACTTACAATTTCGTAAATACCAGCACCATACCCTCTGAACAATTTTGCTGATGATTCTGTTTCACCCTTTTGCGCAGCATATAACGCATAGCCCATTTCATGGCGCACTTGAGCTGGAAAGGCTTGTAAGTCTTTTTTACTACTACCTATCCATTCCAATCTTTTCATAATATTCTCCTCTTATTATATGCCAAATCTGGCATAAATCCATTAAAATTTTTAAATTAAATATTTTCAGATGGTTAACTGACGGGTATCACCGTTCATCCAAACTTACTCAAACCTATCCATAGATAGCTATGACGTTGGATTCCTGTTTCAACGCA
>DAIDIB010000073.1 GCA_027459575.1 Gammaproteobacteria bacterium
AGCTCAAGCGTTTGCGCGTGGCGGGCAAGGTGCGTGATCTTGAGGCCTTGTTAACTGTCGAGCCGCTTACCGCGCAGATGGGCATCGCTCACACCCGTTGGGCGACGCATGGCATCCCTTCAGAAACCAATGCGCACCCGTTTGTCTCTAACGACAAATTCGCGCTGGTGCATAATGGCATTATTGAAAATCACGCCGTGCTGCGTGAAAAATTAAAAAAGGCGGGTTATGAATTTGCCTCGGAAACAGATACAGAAACAGTCGTGCACTTGTTGCATTATCACTACGCGCAGTCCAAGGACTTCATGTCCGCGGTGCGCGCGACGGTAGGTGAGCTGGAAGGCGCGTACGCGCTCGGTATTTTTTCCACTGATTTTCCTGAGCGTGTGATCGGCGTGCGCCAAGGCGCGCCGCTCGTCGTTGGCAAAGGCCAGGGCGAAAATTTTCTTGCTTCCGATCCGCTGGCGTTATTGGCGGTCACCAATCAGTTTGTATATCTGGAAGATTACGATATTGTCGATATTACACTGAACGACGTTAAAATTTATGACAAACAAGGCGCTGTCATTAAGCGCGATACACATACGTTGTCTATCGAACAAGAATCAATGGAGCGTGGCGAGTATCGTCACTTCATGAAAAAAGAAATCATGGAACAACCAGACGCTATCGCGTCATGTCTTGAAGGGCGTATCGCTAAAAACCATGTATTGCCCGCTATCTTTGGCCCCAAAGCAGAAACGATTTTTCCCAAGGTCGAGCACATTCAGCTCGTCGCTTGCGGAACGAGTTATCACGCCGCCATGGTGGCGCGTTACTGGCTAGAATCGCTGGCTAATATTCCTTGCACGGTGGAAGTGGCGAGTGAATATCGTTATCGCGGTATCGCCGAAGCGAAAAATAGTTTGTTTGTGACACTGTCACAATCAGGCGAAACAGCAGATACGCTAGCGGCACTGCGTCTCGCCAAAAAAATGAATTATTTGGGCAGTCTTGTTATCTGCAACGTGCCGGGTAGTACTATGATGCGCGAATCAGATCTGAATATTTTAACGCGCGCGGGTATGGAGATTGGCGTGGCGTCGACTAAAGCGTTTGTCACGCAATTGTCCGCGCTATTTTTGTTGACGTTGACATTGATGCGCAGTCGCAAACATAACGAGGCGCTCGAAAAAGAATTAACAGAACAATTGCAGCATTTACCCGCCTTGGTCGGCAAAGTGTTGCATCAGGATGACGAATTGAAAGCGTGGGCGAAAACATTCGCTGGCAAGCAGCATGCGTTATTTTTAGGTCGCGGTATTTTATATCCTATCGCGCTGGAAGGCGCGCTCAAGCTGAAAGAAATTTCTTATATACACGCGGAAGGTTATCCCGCTGGTGAGCTGAAACATGGCCCACTGGCATTGGTTGACGATCATATGCCGGTTATCGCGACGCTGCCAAACGATCATCTACTGGAAAAAAACCTGTCTAACCTGCAGGAAGTGCGTGCGCGTGGTGGCAGATTGTATGTGCTAACCGATCAAGCCGAGTTGCTGCGAAAAGATGGCTTCGCCGGCTCGCAAGTGATCACGATGCCCAGTGTGCATCCAGTATTGACGCCGATATTGTACACGGTACCATTACAGCTTCTGTCTTATCATGTGGCTGTGCTAAGAGGCACGGATGTTGATCAGCCACGTAATTTGGCGAAATCAGTAACAGTAGAATAAATAAAATAAAACGAGGAAAAACCATGGCAGTATCCAGCCGTATTAAAGAAACAAAACATCATCCGCTTGAACTCGTCATCCAGCGTGCTCATCTGCGCATAAAAAAAGATAATTTTAATAGCTTATTAAATGCCCTGCATGAAATAGCCGGAAAAACTAATCAAGACGATGAATATTCAGTTAAAAAGAACAGCGATCTTTATAACGCCATTACACGTCTTTTCAAACTGGCAAAAGAAAAATATCCCAATCCAGAAAGAACGAATGAAATTCGTATGAAACAAGCGACTTTTTTGGAGCATACGGGGCATTATGAATCTGCTCTGTCAGTCTTTGATTCGCTCGCAAAAAAAGCTTCTTCGCCGTTGCGCTGGGCAGCCATGAATTCTCGTACCTGGTTATTACGCCGCATGGGTCGATTTCAGCAAGCGCTGGATTCCGCCAATGAATTGATAGCACTGCATGCTGTGCTGCCAGAAGATCAGAGACCAAGTCGAGCGCGTCTGGCGGCTGCTCATAAACTTGCTGATGGAACAAAGGATTTAATCAGGCAAAATGTCGAAGCGAAACCTAGCGCAGCGCTCTTGCCGTTCTTTGGTTCAAGCGTACGTCATGAACGGAAATTATCAGCAGGAAGAGATGTCGCTGATGAGGGAAGGGCCGTTGTAAATGAGGCCAGTATAAAGTTGCACTAACTGCGCCCCGGCATTTATTTTTTCACGCGCGGAAGTTGTATCCATCACGCCACCACTTGCGATAATGGGAATCTTTTTTTGCAGATGCGCGTGTAACTGTTGAATCACTCGCGTGTTAAGCGCGTCTAGTGGTTTGCCACTCAAGCCGCCCGCTTCATTAGCGTAAGGCGAATCCATCACGCCATCTCGTTTAATAGTTGTATTCGTTGCGATCACGCCATCAATTTTCTGCGTCAGTAGAACATTAGCAATGTCATCCAGCTCGGTAGTTGACAGGTCAGGCGCAATTTTTACCACTAATGGCACGTATTTATTTTCCACTTGCTGCAAACGCGTTTGTTCGGCTTTGAGCGCGGTGAGTAAGGCGGTTAGTTGCTCAATATGTTGCAAATCTCGCAAGCCACTTGTGTTAGGCGAAGAGACATTAATCGTGAGATAACTCGCATAGCGCCAAAAAGCCCGCATACCGGCCAGATAGTCATCCACGGCACGCTCATTCGGTGTGTCGCGATTTTTGCCAATGTTAATACCTAAAATCCCACGATAACGCATCTTCGCCAGGCGGGTTAAAACATAATCAATACCCTTGCCGTTAAAGCCCATTCGGTTGATAATAGCTGCCTGGTTTACCAGACGGAACAAGCGAGGGCGCGGATTTCCGGTTTGCGGTCTGGGTGTGACGGTGCCAATTTCTATAAAACCAAATCCCAGCGCGACGAGGGCATCGATATAATCGCCGTTTTTATCCATCCCTGCCGCAAGCCCTACTCTATTAGGAAAATTTAATCCCATCACTGTACAAGGTGTGGGCGGAATTTTTTTGAGTAGCGACGTTAGTCCTAGCTGGTAACAGATATTGATGGCAGCTAGAGCGAGATGATGCGAACGCTCTGGGTTGAGTTGAAAAAGCGCCTGTTTGATTAACCAGTACATGAGGAACCCGTTTTTATGAGTGTAATAAAATGGCCATAAGCAGGCACAGTGTATCACAAAGAGAATTCAATGATGAATATCAGCGAATAAAGGCCAAACGAAACGCTCATATACGCTGGTTAATTATATTTGAATTTATCTCATCACTGAGCAATGCGTTTGTTGTCTTTGATATGGCATCTCTGCTTGGGTTTCAAATACCTATCTTGTTTTCACTCAGTTTGGCGGCGTTGCCGTTTTTTGGATTGTTAGCCGCATCATTTCTTTATGGTGTGTTTTGCGTCAGTGTCATCAAATCGGAAGGAGAATATAGAAAACAGACGGAACTTAACTTGAAAGAAGATTGTTTTAAGATTGCAGAGAAGAATACGCACAAAATAAATAAGTTTAAAGTTTTGCTGGAGAAATTACTCGAGATCAAAGAAGATTCATTTCTTCGTTCAAGCTATTTAAAAATTGTTAACAATGAAAATAAAGAAAATAAATTCGTGGCAACGCGTGAAGTGAATGGATATATCAAGCATATTATGCAGGAAAATTTTCCCGGCCTGGTGCGTCAACCCAAACATCGCGAAGAAAATAATATTTCACTGTCGCAAGATCAAATTTCTCATCCTGAATACTGGAAGTTTGCCGCCTTTATATTTTCATCAAGCGTTTTGACAGTGTTAGGTGTGGCTTCTTCTATTATAGCGTTATTGACTTTGTCGACGCCGGTTTTGCTGGGTGTTCTTGCGGCGGTTTTTGCTGCTGCAATTATTATAGGCGCCGTCACGGCTTATTTTGATTATAAATCACGCCGTTCACAACAAGAGGAAATTGATCTGTTTGAAAATGATAAAGCGGAACTTTTCGCGGAGAACAAACGTTTGAATAAAACCATGTTACGCATGGAAGAATACATGGTTACATTGACATTGCAAAAGCAGTTATCAGACCGTAGCCCGGATGAAACTGTCATTGCGAGGCCGTTTTTTGGCCGAAGCAATCCAGTTTCATCCGGGGAGCCAAGCCCACTACTGTCTCGTTCTAGCCCCGACACGCTTATTGTGTCCGGCAAGCCACTTGATGGCGCACGCGGCGTTGCCGACTCGAATGCCTCTCCCAGACTCGACCAATAAAAAAGGCACCCGAAGGTGCCTTTCTGAAGGACTTCCCGCGGCATCAGCCGCAAGGTTCACTCAACTTATTTTACGCAATCCTTCATGCATGGTTGTTCACCACAGCATTTGGAATAACAACCAACTAAACCAGTGCTAGCGATTACAGCAATAACGATCAGTCCGATGATCTTCTTCATATTAGCTCCTTAATTTTTACTTAAGTAAAATTGGGGAAACAACACTAATATTATACCTCGAAAATTATCGCTTTGGGAAAGAACAATAATTGATCACTTCTGATTTATTTGACCTCTAAATAACTCGCAATGAGCTGTTTGGTGCCGACTTGCTCAAACCGCACCTTCACTTTCATGTCTTCGCCGCTGCCTTCGATGTCGATAATAGTGCCATCACCGAAGATGCGATGATGCACATCCTGACCGATGCGGAATTTGCCGCTGCTCTTGGGTTGGTAGCTGGCCGCGGTCACGATGGTAGGTCGTGTGACTTTGGTGCGGAAGCGTGCTTCATCGACTAGCTCGACAGGAATCTCACTAATGAAACGTGATGGACGATGGTACGCTTCTTTGCCGTGCATGCGTCGCACTTCAGCGTAGGTCATGTATAGCTTGCGCATGGCGCGTGTGACGCCGACGTAACATAGTCTGCGTTCTTCTTCTAACTTTTTAGGATCATGCATTGATAAGAAATGCGGGAATAATTCTTCTTCGCAGCCGGTCAAAAACACTACGGGAAATTCCAGGCCTTTGGCGGTGTGCAGCGTCATCAGTTGTATGCAATCATCAAACGCACTCGCCTGATCGTCGTTGGATTCAAGTGCCGCATAAGACAAAAAGGCAGACATAGGTGTCATATTATCTGGCGTGCCTTCTTGCATGAATTGATGCGCGGCGTTGACTAATTCTTCGAGGTTTTCGATGCGCGTTAAACCACGTTCGCCTTTTTCTTTGCGATAGTGATCGATCAAACCACTGCCGTGAATGACAAATTCCACTTGTTTGTTTAACGTGTGGGACGATATTTTATCTTGCAGGTTGTTAATTAATTCAATAAACGCGTTAAGTGCGGAAGCGGCGCGCGCGGCGAAAAAGTTTTGTTCTTGCAATTGTAATAATGCATCCCACAGTGTGATACCAGAAGCTTTGGCATGTTCACGAATCGCGACAATGGTGCGATCGCCAATGCCGCGCGTCGGTGTATTAATGATGCGTTCAAACGCAGTATCATCGGCGCAATTGTTAATAAGGCGCAGATATGCCAGCGCGTCTTTAATTTCCGCACGATCAAAATAGCGTAAACCACCATACACGCGATACGGTATGCCCGACTGCATTAACGCTTCTTCAATGACGCGCGATTGCGCGTTGGAGCGATACAAAATCGCGATTTCGCGCAAGGAGTGATGATTGCGCTGCAAATCACGAATGCGGTTCACCACAAAATACGCTTCATCTGTTTCATTGAACGCGGCGTATAAAGTAATAAGCTCGCCTTCTTTGCCTTCCGTCCATAAATTTTTCCCCAGTCGCCCGGCATTTTGTTCAATCAACGCATTCGCTGCTTTCAAAATTGTTCCCGTCGAACGATAATTTTGTTCCAGGCGAATTATTTGCGCGCTGGGAAAATCTTTTGAGAAACGTTGAATATTTTCAATGCGCGCGCCACGCCAGCCATAAATAGACTGATCATCATCACCTACAATCATGATGGCGCAATCAGGGCCGGCGAAGGATTTTAGCCATGCGTATTGGATCGTGTTCGTATCTTGAAACTCATCGACTAACAAAGCGCGAAAACGCTGGTGATAATGCAATCGCAATTCCGCATTGCTTTGTAATAATTTATAAGTCAGCAATAGTAAATCAGCAAAATCAATCACGCCGCTGCGCTGACACGCTTCCTGATACGCCTGATAAATTTTAATTTGTGTTTGGCCATTAAAATCACGTGGCTGCACTTGATGTGGCTCGCGTCCTTCTTCTTTCTGTGCATTGATAAACCATTGCGCTTCTTTGGGTGGGAAACGATCTTCGTCCAGATTCAGCGCGTTGATCACACGGCGAATCATGCGGAACTGGTCATCGGAGTCGAGAATTTGAAAGGACTCGCTTAAACCCGCCTCTTCCCAGTGCGCGCGCAGAATCCGGTGTGATAACCCGTGAAAAGTGCCAATCCACATGTGGCGTGCCGGTACGGAAAGCATTGATTCTATACGAGTTCGCATTTCGTTGGCGGCTTTGTTAGTAAATGTTACCGCCAGAATGTTAAAAGGTGATATATTTTCCACCTCGACCAGCCAGGCGATACGATGAGTCAGTACGCGGGTTTTGCCGCTACCGGCGCCGGCCAATATTAATTGATGGCCAAAAGGCGCGGACACCGCATCCTGCTGGGCGGGATTTAACGAATTAAGTATCATGTTGTGTTTCATGGCTGGGTTAGTCACATGTCTTCCAAATATCAAAAAGCGTATTTTCTGCTAAGTGCAGCGGATGTCAAACAATTGCCGCCGGATGAGGGCATTGAAGTGGCGATTGTTGGGCGGTCTAATGCTGGCAAATCCAGCGTGCTTAACCGTATCACTCAGAGTAAGGGCTTGGCAAGAGTGAGTAAGACGCCGGGCCGTACTCAATTATTAAATGTGTTTGTGATCGATGAGGCGCGACGTCTGATCGATTTGCCGGGTTATGGCTTCGCCAAGGCGTCGGCTGATGCCAAACGTATCTGGCAAAAAGCGGTGGATGCGTATTTCAATGGCCGCGAATCGCTGAAAGGGGTGGTGTTGGTGATGGATATACGTCATCCCTTGAAAGATTCTGATATACATATGTTGGAATATTGCGCAGAGCGCGATTTGCCGGTGCATATCTTATTGAATAAATGCGATAAATTGAGTAATAGCGCGGTGGCTGATACGGTGCGAGCGGTAAAAAATGAACTAACTGATTCATCTTCTCCGGTCACTGTACAGCCTTTTTCGGCACTTAAAAATATTGGCGTGAAAGAGCTGGAAGCGGTGTTAAACCAGTGGTATGAATAGATTATCTGTCATCCCCGCGAAGGCGGCTTCAATACCTGCCGCTATCGCGATCGGTCAAATCGAAGTTTGTCATTTATGGAATATGGTAGCTTCTGAAACTCGTGAAGGAGATGTTTTTTATAAATTGTTCGATAAAATGGAAGTCGCTAGGCAGGCCTTTAAAGGCAAAGTATTACAGCTTTGTTGTAGGCGGCTTGTTTTTTTCCGCGGGTGCGGAAGATGAAGGAGAAGATGCTGAAAACAGCATATGTTTCGAGGAATCACGTATTAACAATGGACTGGGCTCTTTTGAGCTGGCCTTCTTTTCAGTCAATTCCTTGCTACCTGTATGCTGCATATACTCATCTGCTTTTCGTAATAAATCCCTAAAAGTAGGCGCAGGTTTTAGGTTTTCTCTATGTGCTTGTGTCGATTTCTCTTGATAAACTTCAACAAATACAGCGGCATCTGCTAATTTCATGCCGCGATGCGCTAATATCGCTGTCATTTCCTCGGCGGTATAAGGCGGTAACACCGTGGTTATCAATCTGCGTGCCAATGCTTTACTGGGTTCTCGGCGTCCTGCCATGGTCACTGGATTTTGTGTACCGATAATCATGAAACCAGGTTTTTCTGGACGGCGGCCATTGGGTGCTTTACCCATCAACAAATCATTTAGTAAGCGCTCCATCATCGGTGAACTGTTAATTTCATCGACAATCACCTTTGCGCCTTCGTCAAACGCTTTTAATAATAATTCTTTTTTCTGATCGAGCGGCATACTGACCGGCATCATATAAAAATCTTTATCTCGCTGATAACCTCGATCTGTTAATATAGATGCAACCAATTCACTTTTACCAATGCCGGGTTCACCCTCAATAACGATACCGCCTAAACCGCCGTATTTTTGTTCTTTATTAAGTGACGAATCATTTTGTTGTCTTGCTTCACACAGCGCCAGCATGTCACTCATTAAATCAATCACCGGTTGCCGACTCGCTGCCACATGATAAGCATCCTGTTTCTTGAAATCAGCGTGCGATACGTTTTTTGGTAAGGGGAATTTTGCATTAAATTCATCTTTTAATTTATCTGGAATCACTTGTCTGCCGATAATAGCAGCAAAATGTTTGGCAACGTCTTCTATTTTATCTTCTGGATGGCTTTTCATGTGTGTAGTGGTCAGCAATGCCATCATTTGCACTTCGCGCGGTGAGATAAGTACTTCGTTTTCTGAAGCTTTACAAAGATATTCGTAAACTCTCAAATATTCTGTGGCGAGTTTTGTTTGTTGCTCTTCTAATAGGGGATATTGATTGAAAACGGGTTTAATGATTTTTTCGTAAATAAATTCCTGCGGCAAAGGATTAAATATGACCGCATTACCATGACGAACAAATAAGGGCGCAAGTGTTCTATCGCCATAACTTAATGGATTTCCCGCGAAAATCACTTTGTGTTCTGGGGTTAGTCGATGATATTTGCCATTGATCAGCATGCCTGGCGGGTCATCAAACAAGCCTTCAAATTCACTCCAGCGTCTTGAGGTTACATTCACTTCATCGATGAATAAATATTTTGTGCCGGTCGTCGTATCCGTCGCCCATTTTTCCATTGCATTTTCACCGATATGCAATGCTCCCTGTTTATCTTCCATTAAATCCTGTTCGACAAAAGTGGATTTGCCAACACCGGTGATACCGGTTAAATAAACATAGGGCGAATGTTCCAGTACTTTTTTAACCGCCTCTCTGCGCTCCTGAACAAACTCATGTGTTTTTTTAACCGTTTTTGATGCATCAAAATCAGGTAATTTGACACCGCCCGGTAATCTGCGAATGCCTTGCCAGGCTTGCTCATCATCAATCTGCTCTTGCCCCGCCATTCGGTTTCGATAGGCAAGACGCGCCTCAAGCTTGCTGTATTCTTCGCTATCTAATTTTTCAGTGATTTCATTGACTGCCTTATTGCCGAATCTTTCGATTAAATATTTCATTTTATGCTCCGCTGTCACTTTATTTTGCTGAACGGGCATACATTTAAAATCGGCAGCATCATTGCAGACGATGCATAAACGGTTGGGGTGATCTTTGCCTTGCCTTGTCAGCATGATGGTTGTGAGCATATCTGCCAGTTTTTGCGATGGCTGGCCTTTTAAGATGATATTTTTGTTTGCCCCAAGCGCGGTATATAATGTATTGTGCTTTTCGCTAAATTCAAACTCAAGTTTGTCATTTATTTTGGCATCAAGCTGGGTTAGCAAATCAGTGGGCTCACAATCTGACACATCGATTACTATCCAGTCTTTTTCCTGTTGTTTTAATTGTTTAACGGTGACCTCTATATCATTCGTTTCAATAATGCCTGTACTTGCAAATGACACTTCGGCGCGACTAGTCGAGTCGAATTGATGGCAAATTAATTTAACTTTATATTCTTCGCATTCATGTAAGAGTGCTGCCCATTGGCTTGGTAATATATCACGCGAAACATTAACATGTAATTCTTTCCAGGCATTGGCTTTGATGATACCCGGCAAGGTGTCTAGTTCTGTTCCCACACAATGGTAGTTTGTAAAATATTGAGGAAAAGTTGTTGGATTCAGAACATGTGCGGTATTTTTGTCGAGGCCACTGACAAACTGC
>DAIDIB010000074.1 GCA_027459575.1 Gammaproteobacteria bacterium
AGCGGCGCATCGCAAAGCGAATTATTTGCTGGCGGTCGATTTACGCGACAGATTATTGAAAACAACGGAAGACAATTTCAGCAATGCTGAAATCACCAATGTACGCGATAAAATATTTTCATCTCACTTCGGCTCGACGTTTTTTAACAGAGGCGTTAACAGCTCTGCGCTCGAAAAAGCTTTAGTGCATGTGGTAAGAAGACCTTAATTATCAGCAAGCTACCCAGCCAAGGATCGATTTTTTTAACCCAATCTGATAAGCTTAATAACAAGAGAAGAACAGGGTTCAATAATCAGGGAAGCAATTATGTTTGGAAACTTTACTGAATATCTTTATTTAGCTCCAAATCTTAATCTCTTTCTAATTTTATGCCTGATCATCATTCCCATCTCAATCGGTGCCTTGTTTTTTATAAAATGGTTTATGCCGCTGCATATTCGCTATCAAGAGAACGCGGTAATCGCTTCCACCAGTGCGTTTATTATCGTTATTTATGGTGTGTTAGCGGGTTTTGCGACCTTAGTGTTATCCAATAATGAGGCTGAAGCCGCCCATGTCATGCAATACGAAGCCAATGCGATGGCAAATTTATATCGGGATAGCCTGGCGCTGAGCGAACCACTCAGAGCGAAGGCACAAGAGGATATAAAGAAATATGCGAATGAATTTCTCACTGTTGAATGGCCACTAATGAATGCGGATACAGAAGTAAAAAGCCACGCTGATTTATACATTCGGGATTTAACGCTGGCATTAGCACAATATAAAACGCATTCGCAAGGTGAATCGCAGATAGTAAACGACATGCTTACACAACTCAGCAATCTTTATGACGCGCGTCAACAACGCATACAAATCAGCTATAATTCCTTGGGCTCAACCATATGGGTTGTTATTCTGATGGGAACGATATTATCCCTGTGCGCAAGTTATATTTTTGGTGTTAATTTTTATCTGCATATTTTCATTGTCATCGCATCTGCATTGATGACAATTTCCGTGCTGTTTTTGCTAATTTCGCTGGATAAGCCTTTTGCTGGCGAGGCGGATGTGACTCCCGATGCCATACAGAATGTGGTGAAGATCATGGAAGCTCACTAAAACGTCCAGCCAAGGTTCGTCGCCAACAACCAGGTATTTCGGGGCTGGTTACCATATAATAGCTGTGCAACCGTATATCCCACACCCAACTGAAACACGAAGCTTTTCGTGGAGGCCCAGTAAGAAGGCGTCACATAAACCGAATTACCGCCTGAGTTTGGGTTCATTGCTCCCAAAATACGGTCTTTTTGATGATATGTTCCATCAATCTCAACCATCCATGCCTGCAACCAGCCATTTTTATACGAGATATTTCTGCCAAAACCAAATTGATACAAATAAGAATTGCCAAATTTAGTGCCATTTCTTGCCGTCGTAAGCGAAACACTTGGTGAACCAAAAACAAACCAGTCCACACATGTACGATTGTAAGTTGCTCCTAGAGAAAAAGTGGGTGATCCGTATCCTGTCGGAGGATTTTTATAAATGGAACCGGTTGGCGCGGAAGCATTTACTACTACGGTGGCCTGATCTTGAAATGTCAAAGTAGAGTAATTATAAAAAGCATATTCCATCTGGAAAAACGCGTCTTCAAATCCACTTGATTGTTGCGAACCTTGTTGGTAGCTTGCTGCATAAGGAACATTAAGGCCCAAAACAAGATTATCGGTTATACCGTAGTTGACTACAGGAACGACATCAATTAAATGCTCGTTGATTCCCAAATAATCATCTGCAAATAAAAACACCTGTGTTTGATGTTTAGCAAGAATATTCTCGCCAACACCAATAAGGGGGCCAGGTTGTTGCGAATTAGGCAAAGAAAAATTGCCAATTTTAGGAGGCGATACATCTGTATCGGCGAAGCATGGCACTAAAACAAAAAATAGAACGATTGCCAAAACAACGATTCTTAGCATTTTCCTTATGTCCTTTAAACCAGCAACACCTTGATCAACACCAGTACCAAGCCGATTATAAACACGCGATCAAGGAGACTAATAGCGTTACGTTCTACTGAGCCATCGACAGGAAATTTGTCCTGATCTTCCATGCCAAGCGCCGCCGTGCCGCAGTCGACAAGGAATTGATCGTTGCCGGACAAACTCAAATTAGATTTCTTACGCCAGCAGTTTATCACGTGAGAAAAATTACCACCCAGCGCGAACAGCAGTGACATTAATTTAGTCGGCAGCCAATTTAAAATATCTGCCACTTTATGCGCGCTTTGCGCGGTTGCTGCTTCATCACCGCATAACTCGACGGTGCGATAAAACACAGCACCCACTACACCCACTGGCCCTAAAATCGCATACCAGAACACTACAGCGAATACTCTGCAATTCGCCTGAATAAAAATACCGCTCATCAATAATTGATGTAGCTTCGTGGGTTCACGTGTTTCTGCTGTGTTTAAATTAAAAGATGCTTTCACTTTCTCGGAAGCAAAACCCACATCGCCTTGAGATAAACTGGTAATGGTGCCAAACGCGTCCGCCCACAGATTTTGCGGGCCAAAACAATAAAGCAAGACCAGAATTTGAAATAATAGTCCCAGCAGACCATATAAAAAGCCATGCAGCACAAATTGCAGCAGCACAACCACTATCAAGACTGGCACAATGACGACTGCCAAGGCCGCGTAAGATTTCACGCCAGGCACACGCGATAATATCTTGCGCGAATAGATGCTAAACCAGCCCCAGTTACGCAAATGGCTCCAATCAAAAAAGCGTTCTATTAAAAGCGCGACCAAAGAAACTATAAACGTCATACCACATTCCTTTTAAGATAATCCCAATCAAACACTGGCCCCGGATCCGTTTTGCGTCCGGGTGCTATATCCGAATGACCCACAATCCGATCACCGCTAATCGCTGGATAGGCCTGACGCAATGAAGCAATGGCCGCGCAGAGTTGCTGATATTGCGCTTGCTCATACGGCACCTCATCGGTCCCCTCCAATTCTATCCCAACTGAAAAATCATTGCAGTGGGATTTTCCCTGATAAAAAGATTCCCCCGCATGCCAGGCACGTTTGTGAAAGGGCACGAATTGAATAATCTCGCCGGTACGGCGGATGAATAAATGCGACGACACGCGCAAATGGTTAATGGTGGCGAAATAAGGATGCTCGGTCTGATCGAGAGTGCCGGCAAAAAACGCCTCCACCGCTTTGCCTCCAAATTGACCAGGAGGGAGGCTAATGCCATGGATGACGATCATGTCAATGGCGGTACCTGCCGGCCGATCATCGTGATGGGGCGATAGTTGAACATCCGCCTGTTCCAGCAGACCCGTTTTTTGGTTAATTTTCATATTGCAATCATAGCTTGCCAGACGGGCAGAATAAAGAGAAAATGGCCGTTTTATTATCGCAGACCAAAGTTAAGAGATCACAGTAACCAATTTATGCAACCCGATGAAATAAGAGACTTAATTGAAGCAGGACTACCCGAATCCATGGCGCACGTTGAAGGTGACGGCAGGCACTTTACCGCCGTCGTCATGTGCCCAGCCTTTACCGGCAAATCCCGAATACAAAAACAACAGCTAGTATACGATACTGTAAGAAAGCAGCTGCTGGATGGCACCCTCCATGCGCTGTCCGTCAAAACATTTACGCCTGCCGAATGGCAAGCACTAGAAGAAGAGCAATAACCCATGGAAAAATTAATCATCAAAGGTGGCGTACCATTAACCGGCGAAATCAAGATTTCTGGCGCCAAGAATGCCGCGTTACCCATACTCGCCGCCTCGCTATTGAGCGGCGCGCCCATACAGTTAAGCAACATCCCTCACCTGCAAGACGTTACCACCATTGTCAGCCTGTTGGGGCAGATGGGTGTTAATATCACGCTCGATGAGCGCTCCAATATCGAAGTGCAAGCCGCCAGCCTCACTTCTTTTCACGCTCCCTATGAATTAGTCCGCACCATGCGCGCCTCTGTACTCGTGCTGGGCCCCCTGCTGAGCCGCTTTGGCGAGGCGCAAGTATCACTGCCAGGCGGTTGCGCCATTGGCACGCGTCCCGTTGACCAGCATCTAAAAGGCATGCAAGCCATGGGCGCCGAGATCAGCATCGAGAATGGCTATATCAAGGCTAAAGCGAAACGATTGCACGGCGCGACCATTGTCATGGATCTCATTACCGTCACCGGCACAGAAAACATCATGATGGCCGCGGCGCTTGCCAAAGGCCAAACCATCATTCATAACGCCGCGCGCGAACCCGAAGTAGAAGATTTAGCGAACTTCCTGAACGTGCTAGGCGCTAAAATCAGCGGTGCGGGCACTTCCACCATCGTTATCGATGGCGTTGATGAATTAGGCGGTGGCAGTTATCACGTGTTGCCAGACCGCATTGAAACCGGCACGTATCTTGCTGCCGCAACCGTTACGCGCGGTCGCATCAAGGTAAAAAATACGCGTCCTGATTTGATTGAGTCCATTTTATTGAAGCTGGAGGAAACCGGCGCACACATCGATACCGGCACGGACTGGATATCGCTGGATATGAAAGGCAATCGACCACGCTCGGTAAATATCAGCACCGCGCCTTATCCCGCGTTCCCAACTGATATGCAGGCGCAAATGATGGCGGTTAACGCGGTGGGTGAAGGAAGTGGCGTTATCACGGAAACCGTTTTTGAAAATCGCTTTATGCACGTGCAAGAATTATTGCGCATGGGTGCGGATATCACACTGAAAGGCAACTCCGCGGTTTGTAACGGCACAGATAAATTACACGGCGCGCCAGTGATGGCGACCGATTTACGCGCTTCTGCTAGTCTGGTGTTAGCGGGTCTTGCTGCTAAAGATGAAACGAGTATTGATCGCATTTACCATATTGACCGCGGCTATGAGTGCATTGAAGAAAAATTGACGCAGCTCGGCGCGCGTATTCATCGTATACCGTCGGAGTCTAAGCAATGAGATGGGGATTCCTCGCTGCGCTCGGAATGACGAGTTTGGTCGGTATGACAGCTGCTTTCGCCGCCAATCAGGATGACTTAAACAAACTCATCCAGCTGCAAAAAACACAAGTGACATCGCATCTTGATTTGTCGAATGCGGATTTACGCAAGTATCCTTTCATTCCTGGCAAAATTAATCTGCAACAGGCTAATCTTTCACACAGCAACTTGTCACAAGTGAATTTATCCAAAATGGATTTAAGTGGCGCAGATTTGAGTAACAGCGACCTCTCTGGCGCGATACTCAACGAAGCGAATCTGGCTGGCGCTAACCTGAGAAACACCAATCTAAGTGGCGCACAATTAAAACTGAGCAATTTATCGAACGCCGACGTGAGTTTTGCCAATTTAACCGGCGCGAATTTGCAAAGCGCGTTATTAGCCAAAGTTAATTTTAGCTGCAGCAACTTGGCGAGCGCTGATTTAAGCCGCTCCACCGTGACACAAGCCATCGTATCGGGCGCCGATTTCACCAATACCGTCACTTCAGACATCGTGGGTTATGGCTCGGTGATCGATAATAATACAAATTGCGGCGCTTAATATCCCCGTAAAAAATACTTAAGAATTCCTTAAGGTTTCCTCCGTACCATTAAAGCGGCGTCATAAATTATATCAATTAGCCCAACCAACGACATGGAGATGTCCCGGATGATAAACATCAACATTGTAAAAGCCATCCTTGCGTTTTATCTAAAAATCAAATTGACTCGATGGGGAATTCCTACTGATGACAAATTGTATTTACCCACTGATGAAACTCAACTAGCCAAGATCAAACTCGCCTGCAAACTCTATTACAACCTGCACCACCATCAGGGAGAAAAAGCCTTCTTATTAAGGTTTTGTGATGAACTAGAAGCGATAGAAAAGAAAGAAAAAGAGAGTCATCATAGCCAATATGCGCCTGCTCTTTTTGATTATCCAGTGATGTCTTGCGTCATTCGCGCACTACGTAGTCATATTTTGATTGCTGCGTCACCGCACAAGGAAATGTCTGAAGTACAATCTTATCTGGAAGGTGAATTCCTCGATGTCGTAAAATATGAAGATAAACATTATAACGGTAGTAAATTTCAGGAAATTAAATCTATAAAAGATTTTGTGGAAGCTTACAAACAAGACACAGCCTCTTTTGGCTTGCTGGATCGTGTTTATTTAATGAGTTATAAAGCTAGACATCCTGGCAGAGTTGAATCATACAGCGCTATTGTAGCAATGAGCGTTATTCAAAACCCGGCCAGCAACAACAAAGAACGAAACACCAGCATCTCAACCTTGTTTACTGAAAAAGCAGAAAGAAAAAAAGCGAGAGCGGAACGCCCTGTCTTGAAAGTTGCAGAACCTGAAAAATCAGGCCAAAGCAGCCTTGAGGCGATCAATCAGATTCTTGCCGAGCTAGAGGCAGCCACAAAGAAAGATAGAGAGTGGCCGTCGCTGGGGATGGGTAAGAAGTAAAACACAGCTCCGTAGCCCGGATGAGTGCTTTTCTCATCCGGGGAACAGTGTTTAACGAAGCATCGTCCCCGGATGAGAAAAGCACTCATCCGGGCTACGGTACTACGCCCTAACAACTTAAATTATATGATCTTTTAGCCATAATAAAATTAATTATAAACTGTGCTACAATTAAAAATATTATTAAAAAAAACACAAAACAGGAGATTAATACCATGAAAACCACCCGCGATGACACCACCCTGGCAAAACTCACTTCACAATCAGGCGCCATGGTAAAAAAAGCACCTGTGGATGGTATCTCTTTATATTCTGATACTGAATTAAGAGGTACCTTGCGAGGAGAAAGAATAGCTAATATTTTTCACCCCCACTACAGTGCTGAAAGAGCTCAAAGACACATTATGGCACAAGCGATATTGGTGGGATTGTATCAGCTAGGTGCAACAGTCATTAACAATGGCGCCGCTTACAGTACACCAAGTCGAGCCGCCATTACATCTGGTGCTGAACAGCCGAATCCATTAGCGTTATTAATGTCATCCTCTTCCGCTACCCCGCTTCAGTCAACTACGAGACAACATCTATTAGCTCTTTATAATGCCATTCCTCAAATGACTGCGCATAATGGCAGGCAAAAAGCAGAAAACTCATTACATGCTGCATTCGTTATGAAAGTTGCGCTGGATTGCATTGAACCAAAAGTCATTTATAACATTTGGAAAACGCTAAAGGAACAACAAGCAGTGATGACCATAAGCGGTAGCAGCGCAGTAACGTTCCCTGATGGTAGTCAGCTCTTGAACGATCAGACAGCAGAAGAAATTTTGCGAAAGTATATTCAAAGCAATCCAGATAGATTTACATCAGTTGTTGATATTAAAACCGTAAGTGGCTATCTGCCTTTTAGCTTTATTGTAGGTTCAAATGAATCAGACATGTTAAATTTAATTCTGGCTAGTCCGCTTGCCAAAGAATGTCTGGCCCTTCACTCGACAACGCAAACGGCAGGCACTCGTACCGGGCCTATCATTGAGGAAGTAGAGGAAAAAGAAACAGCAAATGAAATAGTAGCTAAAGTATCGACTAAAGCACTTGTTAAACCAGGAACAGGAACCGCATTTAAAACAGAAAGACAACCCAAAATAGAAGACATCGAAACAAAAGAAGCTAAAAGACCGACGCCAGGAAAAAGCGGAGAGAAACAGTAATTACGATGAAAATCGAGGGGCATTAACACGGTTTACAGGGCACATCAGCACAGCCACTTTCCACCTGGATAGTGGCGTGACTGATTTTAAAGTCATGGTAGAGTTTTTCGTTAATCACTTTGTAATCATTATCGTTCAGGCAGCCTTTCGGTATAACTAGATGCGCGGTTAACGCAACTTCGCGTGTGCTTAAGCCCCAGATATGCAAGTCATGCACGGCTGTCACACCCGGCAATTGCGCCAAATAATCTCTCACACCTGCCAGGTCGATGTAACGTGGTACTGCGTCCATCATTAGATGCACGGAATCGCGCAACAATCCCCACGTGCCCCACATAATAATTACGACGATGATCAAGCCAGCCAGAGGATCAACCCACTGCCATTCAGTGAAGTAAATGATCGCGCCAGATATGACTACGCCAGCCAGAATAAGCGCGTCACCGAGCAAATGCCAGAACGCGCCTTTAATATTTAAATCATCATGCGCCCCGCGCATGAATAATAATGAAGTGCCGCCATTCACAAATATACCGATAAAACCCACTACCATAACAATGACCTCATCCACCGGCGCGGGATGAAATAATTTGTAAATGGATTGATAGGCAATCAATACGGAAGTCGCCACCAGTACCATCGCGTTAACCAGCGCGGAAATAATCGTCATACGCTTGAAACCATAACTGTAACGACGTCGCGCCGGTAGAGTGAGCAACCAGTTGGCAATCCACGCTAACACCAGTCCCAGCACATCTCCCAAATTGTGCGCGGCATCGGCGAGCAATGTCATCGAATTGGCGGCAAAACCATAAATGGCTTCGACGATCACATAAAGCAGCGTCAAACTAACCGCGATCGCGAAGGCGCTATTAAATGAACGCGTTACTTCACCATGGTGGTGATGTCCTTCGTGACCATGATGATGTGCGCCCATGATATTTAGTCTCTACGTAATCGATCGGTCGAAGCAAGCGGCGTCGGGAAGCGCAACACTGTCCAATAGCAAGAACCAATAAATGTCAAAATGACCGCTGCTTCCGCCATGTAAGTAATTTCGGGTGGTAATAAATAAGTATCAAGCGCCATGTAAATTACCAGCAGTGAAAACTCACTCATTTGTCCGAGGCGCACCCCCACTTCCCAACTGATTTTTTTGACTTCGCCTGAACGCCGCAGCAAGTAACTAAAAACGTATGGCTTAATCAACATGACTAACGCGGCCAATGTTGCTGCTTCCAAAAATACATCGTTAAAATAATCGAAATTAAAACCCGCGCCGACGGTGAAAAAGAAAATGACGAGGAAAAAGTCCCGCAAGGGTTTTAAACTTTCCGCGATGTAAAATGCGATAGGACTAGACGCTAACGCAATTCCCGCGATAAAAGCGCCGATTTCTTCCGATAAACCAAAGTAGCCACTCAAGCGCGCCATACACAAGCACCAGCCGATTGACAGAATAAAAATATATTCATGAATTTTATCGAACCGTTCGAGTAATTTGGATAACACAAAACGCTGAAAAATATACGCTACGATCAATAACACAGGAAACGCGCTTAACACGAATCCGATGTTAGCGAGCGAATCACCCTGGCCTGCGAATGCTTCAACTCCTAATAACACAAAAATCGCAATGATATCTTGCAATAGCAAAATACTAACGAGCAGCTCGCCAGTATGCTGATGATGCAAAATAGTTGTCGGTAATAATTTAATACCGATGATGGTACTGGAGAACATGGTAATCACGCCGATGATGGCGCTTTGCGCGTTAGTAAAACCAAAGAAGTAACAAGGAACAAAACCCACGATGAAAAAAGCGATGGAGCTGTAGAGCGTCAGCAAGCTCATTTTACGCAAGGAATGAAAGAGTTGTTGCGGTTGCAAATGCAGCCCGAGTAAAAACAGCAAGAAGAGGATGCCGATGTTACCTGCTTCGTGAATGGTTTCTGTGTTGGTGATGAGCTTTAGCCCCCACGGGCCTAGCAACGCGCCCAGCACGATATACGCGACCAGCAAGGATTGCCGCGTATCCATCACAAAGTCATTCACCCACGCCGCCTGCCACCCTGCGCAACGCACGCGCTGGTGCTCCGAGCATTCTTGCATTCCCTGCAGGACGGGTTGCTGCCACATC
>DAIDIB010000075.1 GCA_027459575.1 Gammaproteobacteria bacterium
GGTGGATGAGTTGAGTAATGGTGCGCATGGCATACCCAGCATGCCCAACCCCACTCGCAATTTGGCGAGTCTGGCGGTTGAGAATGGCGTGATTACTGCAACGGCTAGCGCGCTGGCGGCGGGCGCGACTTACATTTTAAAGCCCAATGCGGATGGCAGCACGTGGACGGTCGGTGGCACTTGTGTGAAGCTGGGGTACTGCAATGCCTAAGCTCGTTAACTGCCTGGTACAACAACAACTGCTGGATGAACGTTCGGCGCAAGCGGCGTTGGCCGCGGCGATGCAACAGAAAATGGCGCTGACCACGTATCTGGTGAAACACAAGTTGATTGATAGTCGTGATTTGCTTTTTTATCTGGCGCAGTATTTTGCGCTACCGACTTTTGACTTGAAACATTATGTGTATGAGAACGCACATAAAATCTTGTCGCATGATTTGATTAATCGTTATCGCGCGCTGCCAGTGAAGGTAGACCCGCACACGATTACGCTATGCGTGTCAGACCCAACGCAAGATAATGCGTTTTCTGCTATCAGTTTTCACACGAGCAAACAGGTTAATCTGATGCTTGGCGATGAAGCATTACTCGAAAAAATTCTCGCCTCGCATTGTCGTCCTAATATGCTACTGGCGAAATTCTTCGCGGAAGATGAGGCGACGTATCTGACTGAGCCGTCAGAAAAAGATGATGAACCAATTATCGAATATGTTAACCACCTCATTAGCAACGCGATTGAAAAACAGGTATCTGATATTCATATCGAACCCTACAGCCAACATTGCCGCATCAGATTCAGACGTGATGGATTGTTATGTGAAGCGGCCAGCTTACCGCTCCATGCGGCGGTACGCGTCATCACGCGACTAAAAATCATGGCTAATTTAAATATCGCGGAAAGGCGCTTGCCGCAAGATGGCCGCATTGCCTGGCGGCAGGAAAAAAATATTGATATTCGTTTGAATTGCATTCCGACGCTGCATGGCGAGAAAATCGTATTACGATTATTAGATGCTAATGCCGTTCAATTAAACCTGGATGCGCTTGGATTATATACCAATCAACTGCAACAACTACGTAACAGCATCAATAAACCACAAGGTTTGATTTTGGTAACAGGCCCAACTGGCAGTGGCAAAAGCGTGACGCTTTACTCGATGTTGCGTGAACTTAATCAAACGACAAAAAATATTTCCTCTGTCGAAGACCCTATTGAAATAGACATGCACGGTATTAATCAAATCAACGTCAACCAGCAAATCGGCCTGACATTTCCCGCCGTGCTGCGCATGTTGTTACGCCAAGACCCAGACATTTTAATGATCGGCGAAATTCGTGATCTTGAGACCGCGACTATCGCGATTCAAGCGGCGCAGACGGGGCATTTAGTCTTATCGACGCTACACACTAACAGCGCAGCGGAGACGATCAAGCGATTATTGTCAATGGGCATCAAGGATTATCAACTCGCTGATTCACTTTCTCTTATTATTGCGCAGCGGCTGGTGCGCACACTCTGCCATCATTGCAAACAACGCGACAACGATGACACTTACAGACCAACCGGCTGCGAACAATGCCACCATGGCTACCGCGGCCGCACCGGTGTTTTTGCTTTATCTGAAAATTTATGGGATGTAGCGCAACAAAAAGTGCGTGATGGAGTCACCACACTGAGTGAAATTCAGCGCGTTATCATGGATAGCAAAACAAATGAAAATATTTAATGGAAAACACATTTCAACTCGTCATATGGCCGTGTTTTTCCGGCAATTCGCTACATTGATCGCGGCGGGCATTCCCATTATCAACGCCTGCACCATGCTCGAAGCCAGTCAGCAACAGCCGCTGTTACATAAGCTGATTAACAGTATTAAATACGATCTACTCAGTGGCAAAACACTTTCTGCCAGCTTGCGGCGTCATCCGCAGCAAATTGACGCGCTGACACATCAACTCATTCACATCAGCGAACACACCGGCAAACTGGATGTGATGCTGCAAATCATCGCGGAGTACCTGGAAAAGAAACTGGCTTTTCGCGAGCAGATACAGCGCGCGCTATTTTATCCTTGTATCGTCGCTAGCACCGGCGTCCTGATCACGCTCGCCATGCTGATTTTTATCGTGCCGCGCTTTGCTGAGTTATTCCAGGAAATACCCGGCAGCATCCCACCACTCACTCAGGCTATTTTCACATTAGCCCAATTTGCAAGACAAAGCACATGGGTGCTATTCCTCATACCGCTGCTTCTCTACCTCACACACCGTCGTTACAAAATAAACCTGCTAACACACCTCCCCCTCATCAAACGCCACTTTCTGCATATCCAGCTAGCGCGCTTTACCCGCAACTTGGCCATTACCCTAAGCGCCGGCATCCCTATCTCAAACGCCCTCGCCCTGGCCGTTCAGCCTGGCGCCGACCCTATCTTTAGCAATACCATCAAACGACTTAGCCGCCATGTGCGCAGTGGCGTACAGCTGCATCGCGCCATGCGCGCCTCCCCCTGCTTCACCCCGCTCCTCATTCAAATGACCAAAACCGGCGAAGAAGCTGGACAACTGGATGCCATGCTATTTAAAACCGCCGACATGATGGATAGTGATATAGAACGGCTGCTTAACCGCTTTAGCCAACTGCTCGAGCCCTTGATTATGATAATACTTGGTGTTCTAATCGGTGGATTGGTCACCGGTATGTACTTACCCATTTTCAAATTAGGAAGTATTGTTTAATCATGGATATAATAAACTTTCTTACAGAACAACCTGAGTTTTTTCTCCTTGTCGTCGGCGCGCTGTCGCTGTTTGTTGGCAGCTTCTTAAATGTTGTTATTTACCGCCTGCCACAGATGATGGAACGCAACTGGAGCGAAGAGTGCCGCATCTACCTTGGCTTGAAACCCCATACCGAAACTGAAAAACTAGGGCTCTGCCTGCCCTTCTCGCACTGCCCCCGCTGCAAGCATGTTATCCGCCCCTGGCATAACATCCCCATCCTGAGCTACCTCTGGCTACGCGGCAAATGCGCCTACTGCAAAACACACATCTCTATTCGTTACCCCTTAGTCGAAGCCATCACCTGCTTAATGTCCATTTATGTGGCCTGGAAATTTGGCGTGAGCTGGCAGACAGTCGCCGCCTTATGCGTCACCTGGATCCTCATCGCCCTAACCTTCATCGATCTCGACCACCACCTGTTACCAGATCAACTCACTCTCCTATTACTCTGGCTAGGCCTCCTCTTCAATCTATTCCGATTGTTTTGCACCCCAGAAGAAGCGATCATCGGCGCCATCGCCGGTTACGTGATTTTCGCCTTCACGCAAATCGCTTTTGAATGGGCGACAGGTAAAAACGGCATGGGTCAGGGAGATGTTAAATTTCTCGCGGCGCTTGGCGCGGTGCTGGGCTGGAAGATGCTGCCCATGATTATTTTGCTGGCCTCGATCAGCGGAATCATCTTCGCCGTCACGCACATGATCATCAAGCATAACTATAAGAGTGTACCCTTACCGTTCGGCCCTTACCTTGCCGTTGCTGGTTGGGTCGCACTGCTGTGGGGTAATGAAATCATGCAATACTACTTTGAAATCATGTGGTAACAACAACTATGTTAATCGTCGGTTTAACAGGCGGGATTGGTTCAGGCAAATCGACTGTCGCGCGTTTGTTTGCTGACAAAGGCATTCCTATCATTGACGCCGACATCATCGCCCGCAATATTACTGAAGTTGGCGAACCCGCGCTCATCGCTATCACCGAACACTTTGGCATAGAAGTGATTACCAAAGACGGCAACCTGGACCGCGGCAAATTACGCGCCATCATCTTTCAAAAACCTACTGAACGGCAATGGCTGGAGCAACTTTTGCATCCTATTATCCGTGAAAAGATCACTCAACAATTAGCCGTCCTGTCCGCCTCAAATAACAAAGCGCCCTACTGTATCGTTGTCATCCCCTTATTGCTTGAAACCGAGCCCTACCCATTCATAGATCGCGTGCTAGTCGTAGATGCCCCTGAACACCTGCAAATTGCCCGCGTAGGCACTCGCGATCAAACAATCGCCGCGGGCGCCAAGGCCATCGTCGACACTCAATTGGGTCGTGATGAACGGTTAAAACGCGCCGATGACGTGATAGTTAATGACGGCACACTGGCCGATTTAGTCCCCCAGATCGATAAACTGCACAATCAGTACGCGAAAAAAGTTCTACATTAAGACTGTCCAGGTTACAAACAATTCGTGTACAATTTACAGATGACCAGTACCATTACCTATGAACAGCCACTGAATGAAATTATCCGGGTTTGCTTACGGCTGGAACAACTGTTCCTGCAGATGGACCATCAACTACAAGATCAATCCGAATATGGCTCCCGCAACCTCATCAACTTGATCATCAATGCTTTGCAATTGCTTGACCGGCCTGACTTGAAAGCAAAACTGGCTAAAGAATTAAATCATCATCACACGAATTTAATGCGTTATCGCAACATGGACGCGGTTGACTCGGACAAGTTCCGCTCGTTGACGGCACAACTCGAAGAATTGTCACGTAGTCTTATCGACAACAGCAGCAAAATTGGCTATCGCTTGCGTGACACGGAGTTATTTAATAGTCTGCGCATGCATATCGCCACACCCGGCGGTGGTTGCAGCTTCGATATTCCTGTTTTTCATTATTGGCTACAACGTCCGGCGGAAGAACGCTTCGATATCATTACTAGCTGGTTAAGCGATTTCAAGGAAATCCGCACCGCCATTACGCTGGTACTCGAAATTGTGCGCGGCAACGCTAAAATCGAAGAAAAAACCGCGATACATGGCTTCCATCAGGAACTGCTCGATCCACAATCCAATTTGCGCATGATTCGAATCAACATTAAATATGGCCTCGCCACGTATCCGGAAATCAGCGTGGGTCGCCATTTTTTAAGCGTGCGTTTTTTTATACCGGATATTCAAAAACGTCCTGTACAATACACTGAAAATTTGACCTTCCAGATTGGCTATTGCAACCCATGAAAAAAGACGACATTCAATGCCCGACCTGCGGCAAGAAAAATATTTGGCAGCCAGAAAACAAATTCCGCCCTTTTTGCAGTGAGCGTTGCAAGCTGATAGATTTGGGGGGTTGGGCCGCGGAAAAGCATCGAGTTCCGGGTGAACCAGCCGATCCCAAGAACAATGCAGAAGACAATCTGAATGATGAAAAATAGTGCACAATATGTATAATTTTTGATATTTTAATCATCCTGTTGTACAATTAGTAAAATAATAAAAATAAAACAACCAATTGAATAATATACGCATTTTACGAGGCTTTTATGGCGTTGAGCGGTGCCGATCTCTCACAACCCTTACTTACCAAGCATGAGCAGGTACAACTCTTAAAAGTACTGCAAGAGTTGCGTTTAGTTCCTTCCGAGGTTGAAGCCATACGAGCTGCATTAACCAAACTAGTCAGCTTTATCTCACTGCTTAAGTCACGCCTCAATCCGTCTCAAACCCAACCCCAGGCAGATGATGTCCGTACTTTGTTATTAAAATACTTATTCATACCGGGCGATCATTTTAAGCGCTTAGATGCCGCGCTCACCAGAGCGACATTTCAACAAGATCCTGACACCTTAAAAATTCATATAGAAATGGCGCTGGCCGTATATGATGAACTTGAAGAAGCAGAATTAAAACCACGTTTATTGAGAGACACCACACAATTAATGCGCGTGTTGGACATCATTGACGAACTGGGTGATACAAATCTTGATGCACTGACAATGCAATTGGAGCAAATGCAAGCGTCCGAGATTATTCCAGAGTTGCGTGCTCGCAAATCTTTACTTGCCACTCAGGAATTATTAGTAAACTTGAACGCGATTGTATGCCGGGTTGAATCTCGCATTTCAGGCCGAAAAGTTGACTTTTATGCTGATGATCAAAATCTTTTACTATTACGATATGTCATGCTTAAAGATGAAGAACGCGAGCAGCTGTTAAGTTCATTTGAAAAATCCAAAAAGACAAAAATTCCTTGCATAAGCAGTGAACAAATAAAAATATTTAATAAATTTAAAACGACTTTAATCGATTTCAATAATATTCAGTCACTCATAGATAAAACCCAGATAGATCTATTAGATATTTTCAATAAAAGTCGCGTCACGGATGCCACACTTATCAAGGCCAGAGATCAACTTGAACGTCTGCAGCTAAACGCGGTTATTTATAAATTAACTGCGCCTGGCAGTTTATTAAGACTCAAAGATCAATTAATAAAATGCGCCTGGCTACTTGCGGCGATTGAATCTCGCTTTTCCGACGTGAGCGACCTAAGCGGGATGGATGATGACCATACGCTATTATTGAAATATATTTTGTTAAGCGAAGAAGAACAGGAACAATTAATGGTTTCGCTTAATACCCTACGTGTCGTCGCTCCTAAAAGTGAGGATGGGCCTGCTACAATCAAAAAGCAACTGGCTATCTTCAATGATTTTAGGAAAAAAGAGCTGAGAATAAGAAATTTATCCTCTATTTTACCAAAATATATATCACTAAGTGAAATACAGCGTCAGCAGCTACTGACAATTATCAAACAATATTGCATAAAAAATTGTGATTTAATCATTGGTCAACTTGATGCCTGCATTAAAATGCTGAATTTTGCAAAACATGCAAACCTGATAACGCTTAATACTCATATTGAATTTCTGGTTTCATCAGTTGAAATGTTTAATTCATTAATTGCCTACGCTATTAATCAAGGCATGTTCTATGAGCCCGCCATGAAAAAACAGATCGATAAATTAAACGAAAAAGTCATGGAGATAAGCAAGAAGAAACTAACCGCGACAAAAGATAAAAGCAAAGCTGACACCAGATCTGCGGAAAATGAATATTTTAGGAAAAAGTTTGCAAAACTGGATACAGGAAAAGAGACAATATTTAATATTAAAATGAGCATTGTTTTTGAATTACTTTCCAACGATCTTTTTTTACCTATATTTGAAAGCCAAATGACATTGCTCAATGAGCGTGAAATAAAAGCACATTTATTCGAATTGCAAAAAATCACCTTGGATGAAATTCAAACCGAAGAAGAACTAACCAGACTGACAACCCCATTTTATGTTTTCTGGCGCACCACAAACCAGACTGCATTACAGGGTTTTGCTGCATCGCTCTCTTTGTTCAAAGCCATAGATCATCTTATTCTGCTTAAACTGAAAAAAATCGAGACTGATGATGAGTCAGAAAGCTTGATGTCACCTGGCATAAGTGTAGACATACTGGAAAAAATTGCCGATTCCCCCGCATTAAAGAAGGCGACGGCTAAAAGAAAATTATTTTTATCGAGTGTGGACGACCACATCAATGCAATCGAGTCCGCGCTGGAATTAATAGATACCCTTCAAGCGCAATTAAAAAACTTTAAAAAGCAGACTGAAAAACCGACACATGAACGTAAGCGATCAAAATCTATTTCAGACGAAAATAAGGATAAAAAAACCGTCGAACAGCAGCCAGTTTTTATTCCACCCTTAGCCTTGCAGGCAGCAAAGACGGGTAGCGATGAGGCAAACGAAGAACCTCTTAAACAGCATGAAGAAGAAGCGGAAGCATCGCCTAAAAAACACTTTCATCCAAAAAGAGCCGCCTATAAAAACCTGCGCGGTATTTCAGCCGCACTCCCCAGGCTCTCCATACTGTCACCCAAGAGAAGCGATGACAGCCCTATGACGGATAGAAGCGCAAGCCCAGATGAAAAAAATCAGGACACTGCTCGATCTCACCGTAAGATATCGGATTCTCGCCTATTCACGCCTCGGAACCCAGAAAAAAAGGTGGATGATAAAGAGGTGAAAACCCCCTCAGCACCCGATTTAAATCAATAGCGCCTGTATCTGCTATAATATATAAAACGAGTGATAAACCCTATGTCAATGACACGCGATGAATTTGATTTATATATAAAAAATAAAGAATTCGGCATTATTTTGGCTGAAATGAACAAGCCCAACTCGGAGCTTAATGCTCATCGTTTACAATTATGGTTTAAAGCCGCGTATTTTGATTCAATCAATCCTGACTCTTGCATCGAATTTTTAAAATACTTAGACAGCGCTCCGCAAAAAACTGTCAAAATACCCGATGATCTTGTGAATTTTTTTAGTTCTGTTATTGAAGATAAGTCCGCTAAATTAGAACATCATTATTATCGTGTTGGTCAATTACTAAAATTTTTTTTAAACGAACTTGCAACTCGGCCTTCTTTTAATTTAATAGGCAATTATTTATCGTCCTTCTCTAAAGTGCTGCTTGGTCACGAGACACATCATCTTATACTTAAAATTATTGATAAAATGGAGGAAAGTGATCGAGTCTCAATTTATAAGCATCTTCTGGATTTATACGTCGTAACTCCCGATATTTTGTATGTTGCGTCACTAGGGGACAAAAATATATTTGATAACCTTAGAAGCGTTACAACCGATGAAAATAAAAAATGGTTTCTGTATGCCATTGAACCGATTTTTAAATCAGGGGATAGAGGTCGTGCAATACAAATATATAATTTCATGAGAGAATTTGATAACAATAACATTGAATTTAAATATTCCAATCCTGATGAGTTATCAGAAATACTCAAATTAAAACGAATTTCCACACAATCAGACGTTGTAATAAACAAATTACGTGTGTTACTAAAAGATGATCATGATTCACTAGCCAGACTTGAAAAGCTGGTAGCAAGTAAAAATGAATTAGCCCTATTAGATTTCACTAACCAAATTTCAAAATTTCTTAATGGATTCGGTAAGCTCAAGTTAAACGAGGGATTATTAACCTGCGCACAAACGATGAGCAGAAAAAAATACTCATACGATCCAGTTGTCCTCGACGATTATGACGAGTTTGAAAAATTCTTAAAGATAGCGAAAGAAGGCGTTAAACCTAACAGAATCAAATTCATTATCAGCGCTAGCCATTGGATCACAGGCGATCTACAGATAGACGCTGATGGCCATGCCAAACTGGCGATTTTTGACTCGCTTGGTACTACTGAAAGGAAAAAGATGCATTTTCTTCAAAGCACCACCCTGGATGTGATGGAAAAATTTGACAAGGCCTTTCCCTCAGACCCCATTTATTTCTGCCGTGTTAAACGTCAAAATGCTTCTAAGGGCTGCTCGGTTTTTGCCTTAGATGACGCCGCGCATTTATTCAATATTGAAACTCACCTGCAATCTAATTTATTTGATTATTTTGATGGTCAGCCAAAAACTGTTAATGAAGTTAAAATTAATAATACCGAGAAACTAGTCCTTCGCCATTGCGATATGCCGCTTTCCCTCATGCGTACAACGCAATCACGCACAACCATCGATGAAGTCGCCAAACGATCCAGCGAAGCCACCTTGACGCAACCCGTCAATAAAAATGGCGATCGATTTTTGCCGCAAATTGATTCATTTTTTAAGCCAATCACACCTGCTTCTGATAAAAAGCAAAATACACGGCTTGAATATGAGTTAGAAAAGATGGCTAAGCAGGCCGCGGCGTATTTATTAACGCATGATAAAGAGACCATAGAAAGTCAGAAAGCTCACTTTAGGCTGGATGCGTTTGAAAAGAGAATGGCTAAGGCAAGTAAGGTAAAACCAATCCCGAGTTAAGCCCAGCGTAGCCCGGGTGCGTTTTTTGCACCCGGGAGCGGTGCTTTGTTTAAACTCCGC
>DAIDIB010000076.1 GCA_027459575.1 Gammaproteobacteria bacterium
ATTTAGATGGTTTGAAAATAGTTTGAATAGCGGTCCGCAGAGCTGGAAACAATACGCGGGTTCATTGCTGCTATTCAATACTGTGCTGTACGTGTTCGGCTTTCTTATTTTAGCTTTACAACCCTGGCTGCCACTTAATCCAGACGGTAAAACCATGCTGGCGCCAAGCACTATTTTTAATAGCGTAGCGTCCTTCATGACAAATACCGATTTGCAACATTACGCAGGCGATCAGAATTTATCGAACTTCAGCCAGATCTTTTTTGGCATCACGAATCTTTTTCTCTCTGCCTCCATTGGTTTATGCGCGCTGGCTGCTATTACTCGGGCGTTGCGCGGTGATAATTCACTTGGTAATTTCTTTTTAGATATGTGGCGCGTTCTGATCTATCTGTTTTTGCCAATGGCATTTATTTTTGCCATCATTTTTATCTGGCAAGGCAGCCCCATGACATTCGACAGCGCGTATCAGGTGACGACACTTGAGGCACAACCCCAAACCATTATCGTTGGGCCAGTCGCCGCGTTTGAAGCGATAAAAATGCTAGGCACAAATGGCGGCGGATTTTATGGCATGAACTCATCGCATCCATTTGAAAATCCCACTGCTGTTTCCAACTTTTTTAATACACTGGCAATGATGGTTTTTCCATTTGCTTTGGTCTTTATGTACGGTCGAATGTTAAATCGAGTACGGCATAGCATAGTGATCTTTTCAGTGATGCTGTTGTTGATGGCCACTACTATCGTCTGGACAGTTTATTTTGATACCTTAAAACCAAACCCAGGCTTAACCGGTCATGCGGAACGTACATTTTTAATTTCTAATCCTACTTCGCCAGGCGGAAAACAGTCTGTGGCAGTACCTGCTGTTGCTGATTTGAACCTGGATCAACATCTGGGAAATCTGGAAGGCAAAGAATTGCGTTTCGGAACCTCGGCAGGGGCGACATTCGCGGCATTAACAACCGATGTTACCTGTGGCGCGGTGAATGCTGAAGCGGATAGTCTTAATCCACTTGCCGCGCTGGCGCCAATGGTTGGCATGTGGCTAAACTGTATTTTCGGCGGCAAGGGCGTTGGCATGATTAACATGCTGATGTACATCATCCTTGGGATTTTTCTAGCTGGCATGATGGTCGGTCGAACACCTGAATATCTGGGAAAAAAAATTGGCGCGCGCGAAGTTAAACTCGTGATCATTGCGCTGCTTATTCATCCACTTATGATTTTGATGCCTACCGGTATCTTTGCTGCAACTGATTGGGGCATCCGCGCCGTTAGTAATCCTGGCGCACACGGTTTATCACAAATGCTTTATCAATTTTCTTCCGCTTCAGCCAACAATGGCTCAGCGTTCGACGGCTTAAATGTGTCTTATGGGTTCTGGAATAATACAAGTCCGGCACCAGAGGCGATTGCATGGGATATCGCAACGGGGTTGGTCATCATTTTTAGCCGCTTTCTTCCCATTATCGCGATAATTGCCATGGCTGCCTATTTAGGCGCTAAAAAATCGAGTCCCTATGGGCTCGGTACATTACGTGATGACACAGTTACTTTCTGGTTTCTGCTACTAGGCACTGTTTTCATTGTGGGTGCCTTACTTTTCTTACCTGTAGCAGCGCTAGGACCCATTGCAGAACATTTAGGTCCGATGCCTTTTGGGAGATAAATGAAATGAACACACCAGACACCACAGATAATTTGACTATTGGGCATCGACGTATTAAACGCAGATCACTGCTGGAAAAAGAAACCGCGCTAGCGGCATTTAAACAATCTTTTGTGATGTTGCGACCCGATATTCAATGGAAAAATCCTGTCATGTTCGTGGTTGAAGTTGGCGCGCTACTAACACTTGTTTATATTTTAAAAGCTATTTTTAGTGAAAACACAAGTCTAGTGTCTATGAGTTATTTAATTGCTTTGGATTTTTGGCTATTTGTCACCATTCTGTTTGCTAATTTTGCCACCGCGCTCGCAGAAGCGCGCGGCAGAGCACAGGCTGAATCGTTGCGACGTATTCGCCGCGACACACTGGCTTTTCGTTTAACCTCGTCAGGAAGAACCGAAGAAATTTCCTCTGTCAAACTTAATAGAGGCGACAAGGTTGTCGTTGAAGCGGGGCAAACGATTCCAGGTGATGGTGAAATTATTGAGGGTGTGGCTTATATAGACGAATCGGCTATTACAGGTGAATCTGCTCCAGTTGTGCGTGAAGCGGGTGGCGATCGCTCCGGCGTGACGGGTGGCACACGTGTGCTATCAGATCGTATTGTGGTGCAAATTACCGGTGGTAAAGGCGAATCGTTTCTTGATCGCATGATCGCGCTGGTGGAGGGTGCGATTCGTCAGAAAACGCCGAATGAAATCGCGCTAACATTGGTGTTGTCCGCGTTCACACTGATATTTTTGATTGTGGTCATCCCTTTATGGGCAATGGCATATAACACTGAATTGTTTATGGCGACGTACTTGGGTATTGCCGATCCCTTAGGAAGTCTTGGCACGGATGTTCCTACTTTAATCGCCTTGTTAGTCTGTCTTATTCCAACCACTATCGGTGCCTTGCTTGCCGCTATTGGCATCGCCGGTATGGATCGTGCTTTGCAAGCCAACATTATCGCCAGCAGTGGCAAGGCGGTGGAGCTGGCTGGCGATGTAGACATCGTACTATTAGATAAAACAGGCACCATTACGATGGGAAGCCGCAGCGCGTCAAAGTTTTTACCGCTGGGCAAATACTCTGAAGCTGATCTTGGAAGAATTGCCTCTCTCGCATCTGTCGCTGATATAACGCCTGAAGGAAAAAGTATTGTTCGACTCTATGAAAAGCAAAGCAAGGTGACTGTTACCGTGCCGCCTGACGCAAAATTTATGCCTTTCACTGCGCAAAAGCGTATGAGCGGTGTCGATCTTCCCGATGGAACGCAGATTAGAAAAGGCGCGCCAGATGCTATTATAAAATATGTGGAAGAAAATCATGGCCAGATTCCAACTGGTTTGACTAGTCTGATTGATAGTGTTGCGATTAAAGGCGCGACACCCATAGTAGTGACTGAAAAATTTAATATCGTCGGCGTGATATCGCTCGACGACGTTCTAAAACCACTGATACATGAACGCTTTGCCAGATTAAGACGCATGGGTTTGACCACCGTGATGATCACCGGTGATAATCCACGCACCGCAGCGGCTATCGCCGCCGCTGCTGGTGTAGATGATTATCTGGCGGAAGCCACGCCAGAAGATAAACTGGCTTACATTCGCAAGGAACAAAGCGAAGGTAAACTGGTTGCGATGATGGGGGATGGTACAAACGACGCACCAGCGCTCGCGCAAGCAGACGTGGCTCTTGCCATGAATGCCGGAACGGAAGCGGCGAAAGAAGCCGCCAACATGGTTGATCTTGATAGTGATCCTACCAAACTCATTGAAGTAGTGGAAATCGGCAAGCAGCTATTAATAACGCGCGGCGCCTTGACGACGTTTTCGATCGCTAACGATGTTGCCAAATATTTCGCGATTATTCCCGCGCTTTTTGCGGGTACGTTGCCCTGGTTGAAAGCCGTGGATGTCATGAATCTTCACTCGCCAACTTCAGCTATTTTATCCGCCATTATTTTTAACGCGCTCATTATTCCCGTGCTGATTCCTATCGCGCTGTCGGGCATTCGTTATCGTGCGTTAGGTGCCGAAGCCTTATTGCGCAGAAATTTGCTGATCTGGGGACTTGGAGGTGTGATAGTGCCTTTTATCGGAATTAAGGTTATTGACATGTTAATGGTAAGTTTAAATCTGGTAAATTGAAAGATTATGGGAGTTTAAGCGTGTTGCAATCTCTTCAAAAAAGTATTTTATTACTTGTCTTCACGGTTGTCATTTGCTGTGGAATTTATCCGTTGGCATTATGGGTGGTAGGACAAACTTTTTTTCCTTCTCAAGCGAATGGCAGCATACTATTAGATACAACAGGCAGTCCTGTGGGCTCTTTGCTAATCGCGCAATCATTTACAAAAGATGAATATTTTCAGCAACGCCCATCCGCGGCATCATATAATGCCGCAGCATCATCTTCGTCAGCCCTGGCTGCTTCGAATCCTGCCTTGAGAAAACGCGTCACCAATTCGCTCGCGTCTATTGCCCACCAAAATCGGGTAAAAATGAAAGAGGTGCCAGCGGATATGGTTACCACTTCAGCCTCGGGACTTGATCCTCACATCACTATGCAAAATGCGCTTTTTCAGCTTGATCGTGTGGCTGACAAATGGGCGAGTACATTAAAACGAGATCCTGATGCGATTAAAAATGAAATTGCCCAGCTTCTTGATGAAAAATCATTGGCACCTCTCGGTGGCCTTGTGGGTGAAAAGATTGTCAATGTGTTAGAAATTAATTTGGAACTTCGTAATCGATACGGAGCAGCAAAAAAATAATATGGAAATCAAACGACCTAATCCAGACGTATTATTAGAGCGTGTTCAGCAAGAACAGCGCCATGAAAAAAAAGGTAAATTAAAAATTTACCTTGGCGCCGCGCCGGGCGTAGGCAAAACGCATACCATGCTGCAAGACGGTCTCACACAACGTGCGCGCGGAGTGGATGTTATCGTCGGTGTCGCTGAATCACATGGACGTGAAGAAATATTAGGATTGCTTAAACACCTGGAAATATTGCCACGGCTCACGGTCGACTATCATGGTAAACAATTATCTGAATTTGATTTGGACGACGCGTTAAGACGTAGTCCGCAAATTGTTTTAGTGGATGAAATGGCGCACAGCGTCGCGCCTGGTTTACGACACAAGAAGCGGTGGCAAGATATTAAAGAATTGCTGGATCGCGGCATTGATGTTTATACCACGCTAAATGTGCAGCATATTGAAAGCTTAAGCGATAGTGTGTCTCAAATCATACACGCGCCTATTAAAGAGACAGTACCAGATTCCATGCTGGATATGGCAGATACCATTGAATTAGTTGATCTGCCACCGGAAGATTTATTGAAGCGTTTACAAGAAGGCAAAGTATATTATCCCGAACAGGCACAATTGGCTGAAAAAAATTTTTTTCGTAAAGGAAATTTGATCGCGCTGCGCGAATTAGCGTTACGTGTCACCGCGGAAAGAGTTGGGGAGCAAGTCCTTTTATACCGTCATGGACTTGGTATACAACATATTTGGCCGACAAAAGAAAAAATATTAGTTTGTGTAGGCCCTGAGTATGAATCACTTAAACTGATTCGTGCTGCATGCCGAACTGCAAATAATCTGAAAGCAGAATGGGTGGCTGTTTATGTAGATAGACCTCATCTTCAATCTGGAGATGAACAGCGTAACAGGGCGATTCAAAATTTACGACTGGCGGAACAATTGGGAGCGGCAACACGGGTTGTGTCTGGATTTGATATTGTGAAAGAAATTATTAATTTTGCGCGCGATCAAAACGTCACGCAAATGATGATCTGGAAAACGATATATCCACGCCTCAGAAGCTTCTTTAAACGCAGTCTGGCGGATGAGTTGGTTCGAAATTGCGGCGAAATCGATGTTTATATCATGACAGGTGAATCAGATAAATCAAAAGAGTCTAAGCCCGCTGTGATTAAACAATCTATGCCGTGGTCAATATATGGAATAGCAATAAGCATCGTTGGCATTGCAACACTACTTGATTTATTTCTATCGCCATATTTCAAGGAAGCAAACCTGATCATGGTCTATTTGCTCGGAGTGATGCTGGTCGCGCTTTTTGGCAAGACAGGTCCTTCAATACTTGCCTCGATACTCAGCGTACTCGCCTTTGGTTTTTTCTTTATTCCTCCTTATTACACTTTTATTATTTCAGATGTTCAATATCTTTTTACCCTGACAGTTATGCTTGTGGTGACACAGGTTATTAGTAATCTTACGATTTTATCGCGTCGACAGGCTGAGCGTGCAACAAACATAGAACAACAAACAACAGCGTTATATACACTCAGCCGTAAATTAGCAAATACGCGCGGCGTGGATAAATTACTCGAAGTAGGAACCCAATACATTGACGAATATTTTAATAGCAAGGTTCTTGCCTTCTTACCAAAGAACGGCTCGCTGGAAATTCGTTCAGCGTTTAAAAAGCACGATACGATTGAAGACAAGGAATTTAGCGTAGCGAAATGGGTTTATGAACTGGGTCAAATAGCAGGACTGGGAACTGATACGCTTCCTTTCTCTCGCGCGATATATGTACCGCTGCTTGGTTCGCAAGGTTCTATTGGTGTGCTGAGTGTGGAACCCAGGGTCAAGCGTTTATTTACACCGGAGGAAATGCGCCTTCTGGAAGCTTGCGCTAATCAGATCGCATTGTCACTGGAAGCTGATCGCTTACATGAAAAAACACATAAGTCAAAATTACAGACTGAAGCAAATCGTGTGCGTAACGTCATTTTACAGGCTGTGTCGCATGATCTCCGCACGCCTTTGCTTTCAATTATGGGTTCTGCCACCACTCAGATAGAAATGGCCAAAGAATTAAATCCGGCTGCGGTCGAAAAGTTAGGGAAAACCATATATTCTGAATCAGAGCAGCTGAATCGTCTTATTAATAATTTATTGCAAATTACTTACCTTGAATCCGAAGCAATTAAATTGCAAAAAGCGCCATTGTCATTTGATGAAACAGTTAATGTCGTGGTTAAAATGTCGACTGAAAAATTAGAAAAAAGACCATTAAATGTTAATATTCCGCGTGACTTACCAACCTTGTCGTTCGATAACAATCTGATACAGGAAGTCCTCATCAATTTGATTGATAACGCCATCAAATTTACTCCCGATAATTCAGCGATTGATCTTTCAGTCGAATTGGAGCCAAACAACCTGATTGTGAGCGTTGAAGACCGTGGCCCTGGAATCGCGCCTGATGAAGTAGATAAATTGTTTGAAAAATATTATCGCGGTAGAATGATTACTTCTGAGCGAGGCTTAGGGTTGGGGCTTGCCATTTGTCGCAAGATTATTGACGCACATGGTGGTAAAATCTGGGCAGAAAACAGGGAAGGGGGCGGCGCATCTTTTAAATTTACACTACCCTTGCAAAAATAAGGTTTAATAATAATGAATCAAGCACAATATCGAGATTTGTATAAGTTTTCTATTTCTCAGCCGGACACATTCTGGGCCGAGCAAGCTGAAAAATTTATTAGCTGGCATACCAGGTGGCAAACAGTAAGACAGGGTGATTTCACTACAAACGATATGACATGGTTTGCGGGCGGAAAACTGAATGCTTGCTATAATTGTCTTGATCGACATCTTGGCAAGCGCAAAGATCAAACAGCGATTATCTGGCAAGGCGATGAACCGGATACCGAAAAACACCTGACATACGGCGACTTGCATAAGGAAGTGTGTCGTTTTGCCAACGTGTTAAAAGATTTAGGCGTGAAAAAAGGTGACCGAGTCTGTATATACTTGCCAATGATTCCCGAAGCCGGGATTGTAATGCTCGCATGCGCGCGCATTGGCGCAATTCACTCTGTAGTGTTCGCGGGTTTTTCGCCCGATTCTTTAAAAACACGTATTCTGGACGCTGATGTAAAAATAGTTATTACTGCGGATGAAGGCTTGCGTGGCGGTAAAACCATTCCAATTAAACATAATGTAGATAAAGCTTTAGAGTCATGCCCTGATGTTAAAACAGTCGTAGTGGTCAAGCGTACTGGTAAAACAGTGCCATTCGATGCGAAGCGCGATAAGTGGTATCACGAATTGATGTCAAAGGCGAACGCGGATTGCATGCCGGAAGTGATGGATGCGGATGATCCTTTATTTATTCTTTACACCTCTGGCTCGACGGGTAAACCAAAAGGTGTGCTGCACACGACTGGTGGCTACCTAGTGTATGCGGCGATTACATTTAAATATGTTTTTGATTATCAGGATGGCGATATTTATTGGTGCACCGCTGATGTGGGCTGGGTGACAGGTCATACCTATAATATCTATGGACCACTGGCGAATGGCGCAACGATAGTGCTGTATGAAGGAACGCCGAGTTACCCTGATTTTTCGCGCTTCTGGCAAATCATTGACAAGTACAAAGTAACTATTTTTTATACCGCTCCCACCGCTATTCGTGCTTTGCGGCGCGAAGGCGATAAATGGGTGACAGCGACTAATCGCGATAGCTTAAAACTATTGGGCACGGTAGGCGAACCGATTAATCCAAATGTATGCGAATGGTATTATGACGTCGTGGGTAATAAACGCTGTGAAGTGGTCGACACCTGGTGGCAAACAGAGACGGGTGGAATTTTGATTACACCCTTACCCGGTGCTACGCCATTCAAACCGGGTTCAGCATCGTGGCCGCTTTTCGGCATTGTTCCCGCTGTGGTGGATGACAAGGGAAATGAAGTTGAGCCTGATAAAGCAGGCAGATTAGTGATAAAACAACCGTGGCCTGGATTGATGAAAACTATCTACAAAGATCATCAGCGTTTTGTTAATAACTACTTTAAAGATGTTCCTGGCTGTTATCTAACAGGCGATGGCGCGCGCTGCGACAAAGATGGTTACTACTGGATTGCTGGGCGTAATGATGATGTTATTAAAATTTCTGGCCATCGCATTGGTACGGAAGAAGTAGAGAGCGCGTTTACTTCACATCCGGCTGTTTCTCAGGCGGCGGTCGTCGGTGTGGCGGATGAAATTAAAGGCCAACACATCTATGCTTATATAAATACTAAAGCAGGCGTAGAGCACACAGACAAGCTAAAGCAGGAACTGGTGCAGCATGTGCGTGATGTCATTGGTCCTATCGCTACACCTGAAGTTATTCAGTGGACTAAAGATTTACCCAAAACACGCTCAGGAAAAATCATGCGACGTATCTTGCGCAAGATTGCCTGCGGAGAAGATGAAAGTCTGGGCGATACGTCGACCCTCGCGAATCCGGGCGTGGTGGAAGAGTTAATTGCCGAGCATGAAAAAACCAAGTGAGCTCTACTATATTCTCGTTTTTTAGTCGGAGGCGTATCTTTCAATTCTTCCTCTGCCGCGTGTTTTCAAGATTAAGGAATGGTAGGAGGAGGATTAGTTTCGGTTTTTACGGTGATATCATATATAACTTCTTCAACGCTTTTTGTTTGCTTGGCGAGCTTAACAGCCTAGAAAAAAAATTAATAATAAGCTAAAAAATCTTTTGTTAAACATAATTTTCTCTCAAATAATTTAAAATGAGTTATGGCAGTCTGGATCGTCTCAATAAATGCATGATTAAGGAAACGACAAATAATACGATAAATATCAAAAATAATATTCGCGCAATCTGGACTGATATAACAGCAACGCCACCGAAGCCTAAAATACCAGCGATGATCGCGATAATTAAAAATGTGAGTACCCAACCTAACATATGAAAGTCCTTATATATGGCATTAAGTTAAATATTACAGGTGATATAAAAATTATAATTAATATTTTGGTGTAAGGCGTGACAAGCTATTCCTGGCTTAATATAGTAAAAACCCTAATAATTTGTACAAAAATGGTTAGGGATTGGTTGTCATCCTAAACATCATTTTGGCTTTTTGGCTTTCAATTGCATGATCGACAATAGGTTTGGGGTA
>DAIDIB010000077.1 GCA_027459575.1 Gammaproteobacteria bacterium
GTGGCCAAAACTGCAGCGGCAAAAGCGGCGAGGACATTACCTTGCGAGTGCCGGTGGGCACGATGATTTACGACAAGGACACCGATGAGCTTATAGCCGATTTAACCGCGCCTGGTGACGTTGTATGCGTTGCCCAAGGCGGAAGGCACGGGGTAGGCAATGCGCGCTTTAAAAGCAGCGTCAATCGCTCTCCTCGCCGTACCATTCCTGGTCAGGACGGCGAAAAGCGCAATCTGCGCCTCGAACTCAAAGTATTGGCCGATGTAGGCTTGGTTGGCCTGCCGAATGCCGGTAAATCGACCCTGATCAGCGCCATGTCAGCCGCTCGTCCCAAAATCGCCGATTACCCCTTTACCACTCTATACCCCAATCTGGGCGTGGTACGCGTTTCTCGCTACCGCAGCTTTGTTATCGCTGACCTGCCCGGCTTGATCGAAGGCGCGGCAGAGGGTGCCGGACTCGGTATCCGCTTCCTTAAGCACGTATCCCGTACCCTGTTGATGTTTCATGTCGTGGACATCGCCCCCCTCGATGAAAGTGATCCTGTGGAAAATGTGAAAACCATCACCCATGAACTTGAAAAATACAGCCCTGAACTCATGCAAAAAGAGCGCTGGTTGATTCTCAACAAAACTGATTTGCTGCCAGAAGAGGAAATCGCAGCTCGTTGTGATGATATTGTGAAGCGCTTAAACTGGAAAGGCCGCGTATTTATTGTCTCTGGCCTTGCGCAGCGTGGCCTCGATGATCTCGCGCAACAGGCGATGAAATATCTGGAAGAACATGGTGCGCATGGAACAGAATTAGAAGACTGGGAGCAATGAGCAATCTCATCACCCTCACAAATATTTCCCTTGCTTACGGCCTCGATCCGCTGCTAGACAATGTGTCATTACACATTGAATCCGGCGAACGTGTCTGTCTCATCGGTCGTAACGGTGCCGGCAAATCCTCGTTATTAAAAATTCTTGACGCAACACAATTACCTGACAGTGGCACGATCTGGCGTAAGCCAGAATTACGTATCGCACGACTCGCGCAAGAATTACCGCGCGATGCAACGACGACTGTTTATGAATTTGTCGCGGATGGTCTTGCCGAAACCGGCAGATTATTAAAAGCGTACCACACACTCACCATTAAGTTGATGGGTGAGCATGTCGAGCAAGACTTGCATGAACTAGAAAGATTACAACGCGAGATTGACGCAAAAAACGGTTGGCGCTTCGAGCAAGAAATTAATACTGTTCTTACGCGATTGGAGCTTAATCCAGACGCAACAATCAGCGAACTTTCCGGTGGCTGGCAGCGACGCGCGGCATTAGCGCAAGCACTCGTCGTCTCGCCGGATTTGCTATTGCTAGACGAGCCGACCAATCATCTCGATATTGAAGCGATACAATGGCTGGAAGAATTTCTGCTGAACTGCAATATTGGCATTGTATTCATCACGCACGATCGATCATTGCTTCAACGTTTGGCAACGCGCATCATTGAACTTGATCGCGGCAATTTAACCTCCTGGCCGGGTGATTACGCGAATTTTCTGCGGCGCAAAGAAGAAATGCTGCATGCGGAAGAGATGCAAAACGCCGACTTCGACAAAAAACTCGCGCAGGAAGAAAAATGGATTCGGCAGGGCATCAAAGCGCGCCGTACACGCAATGAAGGGCGTGTACGCGCGCTGGAAAAAATGCGTTATGAAAGAAGTCAGCGACGCGAACAACAGGGCAAAGCAAATTTTAGTGTAGACGATGCGGCGAAGTCTGGCCAATTGGTAGTAGAAGTAGAAAATATTTCGCATTCCTTCGGTGATAAGTGCATCATCAAAAATTTTTCCTTACGTGTGATGCGCGGCGATCGCATTGGCTTGATAGGACCAAATGGCATCGGCAAAAGTACCTTGTTAAATATTTTGCTCGGCAAGCTCACGCCACAACAGGGAACAGTTAAGCAAGGCACTCGATGGGAGGTGGCGTACTTCGATCAATTACGCGCAGCATTAGACCCGGAAAAAACCGTAGGTGATAATGTCACACAAGGCAGCGATACCATTGAAGTAAATGGTCAGAAGCGACATATCATTAGTTATCTCGGAGATTTTTTATTTTCGCCACAACGTGTACGCACACCAGTTAAAGCTCTTTCAGGTGGTGAGTGTAATCGTCTGTTACTAGCAAAGTTATTCAGCAAGCCAGCCAATATACTGGTGATGGATGAGCCGACTAATGATTTAGATATTGAAACATTAGAATTACTCGAAGAAGTGCTGGCTAATTTCACGGGCACTTTATTACTCGTCAGTCATGACCGGCAGTTTTTAGATAATGTCGTCACTAGCACGCTGATTTTTGAAGGTAATGGAAAAATTCAGGAATATGTTGGTGGTTATCAGGATTGGTTACGAACGCGTGCTATCCCGGCATCTGGACGCGTCGTCCCGGCGAAAGCCGGGACCCAGCCAAGCGAGAGCGAGCGTAGTTCATCTGACACTGGATCCCGACTTTCGTCGGGACGACTCGACCCAATGCCGGGACAACGAAAACTCACCAACAAAGAACAACAAGAACTCAAATCTCTTCCACAAAAAATCGAGCAACTCGAAACCGAACTAACCGCGTTACAGCAGCAAATATCAGACCCAAAATTTTACCAACAACCCGCAGATGTCATCTCAAAAGCCACCGCCCGACTCAAAGCAATCCCGCAAGAGCTCGAAGCTACTTACCAGCGCTGGCAAGATTTAGAGCAGTAGTTCAACAAGATTCAATTTACATGTATTTCGTAAAATGCTAAATTAGCATTTATGGAAATAACCGATGCTAAAAAACTTGAAGATTGCGCCTATCATGCTGCCAAACTACTGAAATCATTGGCAAACCATGAAAGACTGCTCATTTTGTGCCACCTTATTGAGGGTGAGCAGTCCGTTGGCCATCTTTGGCAGAAATCCAATTTAAGCCAATCGGCGTTTTCGCAGCATCTCGCTGTGTTGCGCGCGCAGGGGATTGTTTCGACACGCAAGGAAACGCAAACCATTTATTATTCATTAACCAACTCAAGCGCGCTTCGATTATTAGAGGCGTTGCATGGAATTTATTGTGCGTCAAGTTAACGGAACATGTATGGATAAAATAAATAAACACGCTAACCTGTTTTTAGTTTTTGCGCTACTTACGACGTTCGCCTCGTCTGTCAGTTTTGCAGCCGAATTAACACAAACCATTTCACTCGCGGATGCGCTTAATATCGCATTGAACAATAATCCTCGCATGAGTATCAGTAAGGCAAAATTAGCCGCGGCTTCTGCCTCTATCACCGAGACAAGAGGAAGCGGTTTTCCTAAAGTTGCCTGGGAAGTGAATGGATCTCACAGTAATAATCCACTGACGGTATTTGCAAATAAATTGGCGCAGGGCAACGCCAGTTTTGGCGATTTTGGCGCGAACCACTATACGGGGCCATCAACACTTAATGTCAAACCCGCCGCGTTAGATAACCCAGGTTACTATACTAACTGGAATACTGCGGTGGTGCTTAATATCCCCCTGTTTTCTGGTGGGGGCGATACCGCCAGGCTTAAAAAAGCAGAAACACTGCTCAAGGCGGCACAACTGGGCGATCAGCAGGCAAAAACCGAATTAAGCTACGACATTTTGCAGGCGTACGAAGGGGTGCATGCGGCAAAGCAACTGGTAGAGATTGCAAAAGACGCGCTGAGTGCGGCTGACCGCTATGTCATTCTAACGAAAAATTTAGCGAAGCAATCCGCGGTGACAAACAGTGACGTCACGATGGCTGAAAATTATCAGCGTTCAGCGCGATCGGCATTAATGGCGGCGAAAGTGGAGGAGCAAAATCAGATAGACTCTTTCCGTGTTTTAATAGGCAAGCAAAATAGTTCTTACGTTCCCGGTCATTCAGTTGTCCTATTTATTCCAGGTTCTTCATTGCTTACTTTGCAACATCGCGCCATGCTCACCAACTCGCAATTGCAACTATTAAAATCAAATGTTGAGGCATCCCGAGCGGATATAAAATCTGCAAGCGCTAATCATTGGCCCAAGCTTAATTTGCAACTGCGCCATGACTGGAATGCGCAGCGTGTGGCGCTGGCTGGCGCGTCAAACACTGCCATGCTAAGTATGGATTGGGAGTTATTTAGCTCAGGACAGCAGATAGGGAGTGAAAGACAAGCCGTTGCGCAATATGATCAAGCCCAGGCGGAACTGGATAATGCATCGAGTACGATCAGCCTTGCTATTAGCCAGTCATTACGAGCGATTCGACTTGCAAACACGCAGTTTGAGACAAGCAAACTTAATGCAGCTCAGTCAATTTACATTGTTGATGATTCGAAGCGCCGTTATGGTCAGGGGCTCATTCCGCTCGGACAGTTGCTGGATACGCAAGCTCGTCTCGACAACGCGAAAGCACAAGAGGTGACGGCGAAATACAACTTGTTGTTAGCGAAAGCAAGGCTGTTAGGCTTGATTGATGAACTGATACCCACACTCGAGAAACTATCATGATTGATCATAAGAACCATGCTGTAGAGCTAAATATTGCAGGCAAACTGACACGCTTATTCCTGCATTCAAAAATAACGATTCTTCTTATCATTGGCACCCTCATGTTTGGCGTCATGGCCTTGCTTTTCACGCCTAGAACCTATAATCCAGAGATTGTTGTGCCAGTGGTTAATATCAGTGTAAGCAGGGTAGGAAGTCAGCCACAAGAGATGCTTAATCAAATCGTAAGGCCATTAGAAGGCCTGATGAGCGCCATTCCAGGGGTTGATCACACTTATGGCATGGCGTTAAATGACGCGGCGATGGTGAGTGTCAGGTTTAAAGTGAATGAAAACGAAGAAACCAGTCTGGTTAAAGTGTATAGCCAGATTAATAGTAATATAAACCGTATGCCTGCCGGAACGCTGCCGCCCCTTATTCAGATGGTCAGTCTCTATGATGTTCCGATTGTCACCATTACATTAAGCTCACCGTATCACACTGTGACGGAGCTGCGCTCAATGGCGGCGAAAGTGCTGGAAGAATTGCGTAGTGTGCCAGCGGTAGGAAAAAGTTGGCTAGCTGGATCAAGTGAAACGGCGGTGCGTGTTTGGCTTGATCCAGATAAATTAAAAAAATATTACCTCCCACTGCAACAGGTTAAGCAGTCATTATTGGCAGGCAATGTTGGCATGAGCGCAGGGAAGCTGGATAGCGCCGCTCGCGAAATACCACTGCGTATTCATGCGCAGTTAATGAATCCAGACGAGGTGGGAAAAGTCATCATAGGGTTGTGGAATGGCAAGCCGGTTCGATTACAGGATGTTGCGCGCATCGAAGTGGCGCCATCTGATGACGCGGTGCGATCATACTTCGCCAAGGGTTTGGCCGCTCACGCAACAACGGCAACCTCTGCACTTGAGCCTGCTGTGACGATTGCGTTGGCAAGACAAAAAGGCAGTAACGGCGTGGTGGTGGCGGATGATGTGTTACATAAACTTGCTATCATTCAGCAAACCATTTTGCCAAAAGACATCCATGTGACGGTGACGCGTAATTATGGCGAGGATGCAAACGATGCGGTTAATACGCTCATTGAACATCTAGGTGTCGCCGTGTTAGCGGTTGTCGCGATTCTGCTATTGTTTCTTGGCTGGCGCGAAGCGTCCATTGTCGCGGTTTCTATCCCTTTAATCTTGTTTCTCGTTTTGGGGGTGGGTTGGGTGGCGGGGCAAACCATTAACCGCATCACCCTTTTTGCGCTGATTTTATCGCTTGGGCTCTTGGTGGATGACAGTATCGTTGTGATTGAAAATATCCACCGACACATTGCTTATCATGCCAGACGCAACTTTAGTAAATTAATTATTAACGCCGCCAATGAAATTGGCAAACCAACCATTATCGCGACATTTACCGTTATTTTGGCGCTTGCGCCCATGGCGTATGTTTCAGGCATGATGGGACCATTTATGGCGCCCATTCCTTTCAATGCGCCAGTAGCCATGTTTGTTTCGTTATTAATTGCTTTCACGGTGGTGCCGTATCTGGCATACCGTTGGCTTAAACGAAAAGCCATGGAATCCATGCGTCAAGCGTTGTCATCGCATGCGCCCGCGCATGATTTGTTACTGCACCGCGTTTATCTGCGATTATTTCGGCCGTTGATGCAGTCGCCCTCATTGCGTCACAAGTTGTATTTTGCGGTGGCGATATTGCTCATGCTGGTTATGTTGCAGCCTCTGTGGCAATTCATCCGGCCAGGCGGCGCTAATGGTCCGCTAAGTATGGGGACGGTTGCGTTGAAAATGCTTCCAGATGATAACGTGAATACTTTTTTGATTGAACTCGATTCGCCTATAGGTACCGAACAAATTAAAACCCAGGCGGTAGCAAATGATGTTATCAAGGTATTGGCGGCCTCGCCTTATATTACCAATTATCAAGTGTATTATGGCGAATCCGCGCCGGTGGATTTTGCCGCCATGGTTCGTGGTGATGAGTTGCAACACGGCGAACACTATGCGCAGATACGGGTCAATTTAATTAATAAACATTTACGTTCTATTGGCTCGCATGAAATCGCGCAACAGATATATCCAGCGTTAGCTGAGGTGGCGACACATTACCGGGGCGTGCGTATCAAACTATTTGAAACGCCGCCTGGGCCACCAGTGAGATCGCAAATGGAAGGAGCGCTATACGGGCCAGATTACGATTTGCTAAGACGCATCGCGGATGACTTGTCACAACATGTTTATCCCGCAGTTTATGGCATGATAAATAGCGATAACTCGGTGACGGAATCCCTACCGGAAATCAAGATTGTCTTTAATCAAAATGAAGTGATTCAGGCCGGGTTCATACCAGAGCGATTGACATCTGACATCGTCACTTATTTTAACGGCACGGCGCTCAATGCCATTCATCAACCGGATTCGCGCGACGCGGAAAGAATTATCTTGCGGTTGCCAAAAGCAGCGCGTGAAAAACCAGACACACTTTATAAGCTCATGCTGCTTAATAAACAGAACACCCTGGTGCCGCTCGCTCAAATCGCAACGATGAAAAAAGTCGTGCAAGATAAACCGATATTGACTCGCGATCAGTATCCCGTTGTTTATGTCACAGGTGAAATGTTGCGTTCCAGTCCGGTTTATGGCGTGACTACCATTACCAAAGAGGTAAATAATAGTTTGTTGCCAGACGGATCACGTCTTGAGGTCAATAATCTTGGTTTTAGCGACGCGCAACCGGCTAACCTGACTAGCAATCAGTTTTTCTGGCAGGGTGAGATGCGCTTAACGCTGGATGTCTTCCGTGATCTGGGCGCGGCATTTATCGTTGCGTTGCTGCTTATCTATCTTTTGCTAACCGCCTTTTATCGCTCATTCATCATACCGCTTATTATTATGGGTGCCATACCACTCACCTTTATTGGCGTGTTTCCTGGTCATTGGCTGATGGGGCAACCTTTTACCGCTACGTCCATGATTGGTGTGATTGCGCTCGCAGGTATTGTAGTGCGCAATTCTTTGTTGCTGATTGATTTTATCATTGAGCGCGAACGACACGGTGAAACGCTGGAATCGGCGGTGATGAATTCAGGCGTGGTGCGTTTGCTTCCCATCTTGCTGACCGCGCTTGCCATCATTTTTGGTTCGGCGGTGATGTTATCTGATCCCGTATTTGGCGGGCTTGCTATTTCACTCGTATTCGGGGCTTTTGCTTCTACCACCCTGACACTTTTTATTATTCCGCTGGTTTACTATGGCTGGAAACGACCACGATAGATTTTTAACAACCGGAGAAAACGCAAATGAAAGCTGATCGCATCGTACATGTTTTTGCAGGCACCCTGATTTTAATCACACTGTTGTTCGGCGCGCCAGCCAGTCCACTCTATTTTAGTAGTTATATTTTATGGGTGACGGTGTTTGTAGGCGCAAACCTGTTGCAAAGCGGCATCACGCGTTTTTGTTTGCTAGAGAAAATTCTGATTAAAACAGGCGCGTGTCATGAGTAATTAAGTAGCAAGCAGCTGATCACAATGTGCACAGGTCTTCCGAGGCTGACAATCTTTTAACTGGTTCAAGATTGTGCTATTATGCGCCCTCATCATTACACAGATTAAACGCGGAGGTTCCTGTGCTTGTTAATAATATCAATAAAGTCATATGCTTAGCGATGCTCGTATTCGGTGCTAGCGCAAGCTATGCGAACAACAACTTTACCTGCCCCTCACCAGAAGAAATTCAATCCACCAATTTTACCGTCCCCTCCATTTGGGTTGCGCCGCCCGTTGCGCATTCTGAACCAGGCCAGGTTGGCGTGGGTTTGGGTGGTACCGAAGTGAAAAAGCTGCTTGGCGTTGAGAAGGCTAAAGTAAATGGTAAAGATGGCTGGGTATGCGTCTACAAATCCAAGGGCGGCACGGCCATTGCTGATTATCAAACAAAAATTAGAGGTATCGTTGCGGGAAATAAATTTCTCATAAAATACCTTGAGAAGCTAAATAAGGCGTTTGATGATGCTGAACCCTATCTGAAACACTATCCAAAAGATGAGCCGATTGGCTTTATTGGTTATGAGTTGGAAGGTCAAGATCAGCAACAACAACAGCAACAACAACGGCAAATGAAGAAGTAATTTTTGTAGCCCGGACATGCGCCGTCCCGACCCCGGATTAAAACATTCCGGGGTAAACTTCAGTCGGGATCCAGATAATATGTCCGGGAATTTTTGATTACTATTGCCGCAAAATTCCTCGCTCAGTCTTTAACGGATGATCGTTACGATCAAAAATAACAGTGGGCGCGGCTAGCAGATTTTTTTTTGCATCCGCCGCGTGGCGAAAATATTGATGTTTGAACTCGGGAGTGGCGGCAAGCAGTGTGCGAATAAGCACTGGCTCACCATAATATTGCTCCAATGCCTTGATGCGCTGAGAAACCGTTGATTGAGTTATAAATAAACGCTCAGCCGCTGTTTGAAAGCCTTGGGTTTTGATAACTGCGGCTAGTGCTGCTATGGCTTGATAATCCAGCATAACTATTTCCCCGGTGTAGCCCGGGTGCGTTTTTTGCACCCGGGTTTAGATGCTTCGTTTAAACTCTGCACCCGGGAAAGAGAAAGGAATTAACTAGCTAGCTAACTTTTTAATCTGCGCTGACAAGCGGCTCTTATGACGGGCGGCTTTATTTCTGTGAATAATGCCTTTACCAGCCATGCGATCAATAATAGGGGTCGCTTCTTGTAGTGAGGCTTCCGCCGCTTTCTGATCTTTGGCATCAATAGCCACAATTACTTTCTTTACATAGGAACGCAGCATGGAGCGCATGCTAGCGTTACGTTGACGATTCTTTTCCGACTGGCGGACGCGCTTCTTTGCCTGCTTAGTGTTAGCCAAGGGTTCTCTCCGAAATCTTAGGTTATTGATTTAAAGGAGCGTAATATGCCTTTTTTCAATACTGTTGTCAATGAATGGGTCCCCGCCTGCGCGGGGATGACAGCGGGGTGGATTGGCCGTAAAATGGCCTTTTATTGCGGTAATTGGGGCAAAAGTGAAT
>DAIDIB010000078.1 GCA_027459575.1 Gammaproteobacteria bacterium
CCCTGGCTACAACGAGGCTCATATGACATTCAGACCAACCTACCCCGACGGGGGCTTTCAAGACTACGTCTTCACCGCGGATAAAAAACGCGTGGATCTCGATTACCTCTATAACATGCTTTGTGTGCCCTCGCGCTACTCGACTGGTTTGCCGCCCGAACGTTTCGCTTTAGTCATCGAAAACTCGCTCTGCTTCAGTGTCTTTTATCAAGGCAAGCAAGTAGGTTTCTCACGTGTCATCAGCGACCAATCTGAATTTGCTTCATTGTGGGATGTTTTTATTGACGAAGAACATCGCCGCAAAGGTGTTGGGCAGGCATTACTAAAATACATTTTCGATCACTACGAACTGCGCGGCATCTTCCGCTGGTTCTTGATGACGGAAGATGCGCATGGGTTGTATCAGAAGTTTGAGTTTAAAACGGAAGTGTATAATCCGTATATTATGATGAAGGTGAATCCAACCTAAGTAAGTGTATTTTGATAAAATACTTATAGGGTCTGTTTGACCTGATAAGGCGGTTAATATTCAATTCGTTAGGAGCACCTAAGCATCTCTATTTAAATAAAGTTAATATATTCATATAGTTGCAATTAAAACGACAAATTAATGCTCTCTTAAGCTTTATTTGATATTATTTGACCATATTAATTACATAACAAACGAGGCGTTAAATATGTGGCAGAGGATTAAAACTATTTTCAAGCCTGTTACCGATTTCTTTACCGGCCCTTTTGCCAATTTCTTTTCTTATATCGTCACGTCAATTCGTAAGTGCTTTGTAAGCGATCAACCACGTGCCGAGCACCAACCATTATTGCAAGGGTCAGACGCAAGAACATCTTCGGCGCCTCTTCTCCAGGCACTCAAGACCGATCAGCCATCAGATCGATCACTATTGGATCTACCTGATGACATGTTAAAAGAAATTGGCAGTTGGTTACCTGATCAGCCGCAATTGCAAGACAAAGGGCTTTTATCAGTTTTTTCATCAAGCCAGAAAAAGCCAGGTCCGCTTAGCTCATATGTTGGTAGCGCCAAACGATTTCATTTATTACTTCAACCTCAGCGACTATTAAATCAATTTTTACAATCTGTTGTTTATGGTAATCAGAAAAAGGCGGAAGATATCCTGGATCAATTAAAGAAAACTGCCCCTGGCTTACTAGCACAATTATTAACACAAAAATGTACAGTGGTGGATTATTCTGGTCGCACCATTCATGGTACAGCATTGCAAATTGCCTTAGGTGCAGAAGATGTTAAATACCACGATAATGAAGAATGTATGACAGAAATGTTAATGCGTCATTTAAAAACATTACCCAATGGTGATGACATTATTGCAAAGCAAATACAAGAACAATTCCCTGAAGGCTGGGAAGAAATAGAAAAAGCGCGACAAGAACGAGATTTAGCAGAACTCAAAAAAGTAGTCGCTGCTATTGAAAGCGCGCAGGATGGGGATAATTGTGATGCCGCGATTCTTGTCTTTCGAAAATACTTAGATGACGAAAATGGCAGAGGCGTCATTAAAACAGGCAAGCACTTTAACATGCAACTGCTGGTTGATGCATTCAATTTATACGTTGAAAAATATGATCAATTTGGCGGTAACTGGCATAGCCCAAAAAACATATTATTCTGGCGTAAAATAATTGGTGGTATTGAACGATATTTGCCTGCGTGTTATGCACAAGCTTTCTGTCAGGGAGTTTATCAAATTGTTGAAGATCTGGAGAAGTTAGATAGGCGGCTGGCGTTACGTTTTGATTCTAAGGTTACTTTCTATCCTCTTGACTCCGACCCGGCATTTCGTTTAGGTGAAGATTATGCCTGGGGGGGTTGTTGGGCGATCGTTGGCGCGCCCCCGCCGGTCGCCTGGCGCACTATGCAAACTACTATGTCAAACAAAAAACATCAACGGCGGGGAGATTATGCGGCAGCTGCCAAACAGCCAGTCCGCGAGTTGCCATGTCGTAAAGTAACTTCTTGAAGAAGCCCCGCTGCAATAGCAGCGGTTGGCATTTCCCAACAAGTACTAATAAACCAACACAACAATTCTTCGTATTGCCAAACAGTTGATGTCTTTTGCCACCAAAGTATAAAGCGATGAAGATAGTTTTTGGTCTTTAAGGGAGAGACACCATCGTTGACCATCCACTTAACATTCTCGCGTGCCTTACGCAATGTTCTGGCATGTGGAACGATGCGTATGAGCTCATGCTTCTGATCACCATGTAATTGTTTACCCCCCCCCAATTGGTTAAAGAATAAACAGTACCGGTTGATACAATCAGATCACTATTAGCATGTATAACATTGGTTTTATCTGAGGTCTGCGTTCCCAGATAGTTGGCGCCCAAGAAGTGGAAGCCGGATTCGATAGAACCCATTCGAGACTTTTTGCGCGATAATCTTAATTGCCTTTCCTGAAGCACTTTCATCATATGCCTACGACAGCGATTTAATTGGCGCTTGGTTTTGCATAGCACTAAGCAATCATCTTGAAACCTGATGTAAGTTACGTCAGCGTTGTTGAATGCATCATCTAGCGGTTTTAAATAAATACCACTAAAAAATTGAGAGAGTGGTCCACGTAGTGCAATGCCACAGGATGGATTTTGGGTTCCTCTAGGCGTATCAATTGGATTGGTAATGATGTTTTTTAACATCGAAACAACCTTCGGATCATCGTAATATTTTTCGATGTCCTGAACTAATTTATAGTGCGGAATAGATGCATAAAATGATTTAATATCGGCGCGCAAGACATACTTTGGTTTATCTTGCTCTAGCACTTGCTTGATGCGTTGTGTGGCATATTTGACGCCGGTTGGTCCATTTAAGTGATAGCAGTTCGGGTTCATCACATGTTTGAACGTCGGTTTTAGTTGTTTCAATAAAACGTGTTGAAAGATGCGGTCTGTTAAATGCAGTTGATCAACGACTTCATCAGGAAAATAATGACGCTTTAAACAGCGTGGGTCGTAGGTGCCTGCAATTATAGCTTGAATACCCTGTGGCAGCCACTTGCCAATGTCGCGCGCCATGAAATGCGCATCATGATTGTGGTTAGCATGCTTTTTCTGCCGGTAGATTTTGGCAAAAAGCTTTTTGCCTATCTCAAGCATATTGTTAGCATCCCAGCGTTTCATCTTATTCCCGTTGCTCCCTCCAGTGAAACTGATTGGCAGTCTGGTTTCTTTAGAGCCTGTTGGTAGTCCACATTTAAGGCATTGAACAATAAGAGCAAACTCGTAAAATTGCGGTTTCCACACCTAACAATAAAACGAGTTTGCAATGATCCGACTCATGCTCACTGATGAGCTATGGTCGAAGTTACGGACAATCATGCGTCAACATGGGATTTATGACAGGCCTAATCTTAGGAATATAGTTGAAGGCATTTTATATCGCATGCGAGTAGGCTGTCCCTGGCGCGACTTGCCATCAAAATTTGGCTTTTGGAATTCGGTGTACCAGCAATTCAATCGTTGGTCATTGAAAAATAAACTGATGAAAACGTTTCAGTCGTTGATTAATGAACCTGATCTCGAATGGGAGTTTATTGATGGCAGCATTGTGAAAGCGCATCAACATAGCACAGGCGCTGCCAGCGATAAAGATGAGGCAATTGGTAAATCTGTAGCTGGAAATACGACAAAAATTCACATGGCAGTTGATGCATGTGGTTTTCCAATTGATTTTGAAATTACTGGTGGAGCAGCTCATGATTGCAAAGTTGCGCCAGAATTTTTTGCCAAACTTCCTGATGCAGGTTATATGATCGCGGATAAAGGTTATGATAGCGAAGAGCTGCGTGATCTTGTTAGGTCAAAATCTTCTATTCCTGTTATTCCACGAAAAAATAATTCAAAAACAGGGAACGACGATATGGATTGGGGCTTGTATAAATACCGGCATTTAGTTGAAAACATCTTTGCACGTCTTAAACATTTTCGTGCAATAGCAACAAGGTACGATAAATTGAAAAGAAACTACGCATCAATGGTAGCTTTGGCGTGCGGCTATCTATGGTTACCTATGTGAATTGTCAACAGGCCCTAGTTATGCATCCCAATATTTCTCATAAATCACTAGTACATCAGGGGGTAGGTTTAACTTGACCCCCTACGTTTACGTTAACGCGGTTTCTTGTCAATCCTTTGTTCTACTTCCTTTACTATTTCTGTCACCTGTAAAAATGCTTGCATGACGTTTTTATGTTGGCATCTCTGAATGAGTGCTTTTAAAGGAGTCAATACGAGTGGATCTGTTTGGGAATCTTCTAGGCTTTCTAATCTGGCGACCAGCATCATTCGTTCTGTAAGCGGCATTTTTTCATATAGCGCCAACAGTGCATCACTTAAGTGGGATTTTCTGTTTACGCTTACAAGGCTAATATCCCTTATATTGTCAAGTATTTTAGCAAGTACAATTTTATGCTTCTCAGGAATATAAACTTTGCCTAGCACAGAGTACGCTTTGTCACGAACGTATTGCTCTTGATCATTCGTTTTAGCGAGTAATGCGGCGACTACCGCCGCATGTTGATTTTCAGGTATGGGAATTTTACCTAGTGCAGAGCACGCGCTGCGTCGAACGAATCTATCTTGATCATTCGTTTTAGCAAGCAAGGCGGCGATAACGGCCTCACGTTGATTTTCTGAAATAGTAACCAGAGTAAGCGCAGAACAGGCTGCTTCAAAAACAAATCGATCTGTACTAGACATTTGCTCAATCAGATAGCTTGCTCTGTCTTTTTCAATCCTTTCGCGATATAGATGTAGGGGAACAAAAATCTGCTGGTATAAGGCTTCGTGAGCTTGCAGTTCCTGGTTGGTGTGGAGATCTTCAAAATAATAAAAATAAGCGGTGAGTAAAGCAAAGAAATCATCATTTTTATTAATGGGGTTGTTTTTTAAGTGTGTGTTGATGAGATCAATGATGTTGCTATCTTTGTTATCTATGGCTTCAGCTAAGGCTTCAGCAAGCGGAGCGCTGTGGGGCTGTTTGCTAAATACTGTAGAAGGATTTGCATCGCGGTTTTTGCCCAGATAATCCTTAAGCAAGTCTTGTAGAATTTTATTATGATCTGCTGTGGGATTAGACTTGAGGTATTCCTGGATACGTTTCTTATATTGAGTAACCTTTTGTAAAATAGACATGGCCTTCCCCGTTTTTTGTTAATATACCTTTATTATATGCTAATGATTACTGCATAGATGGTTGTGACGAATTATTGATTAAATGAAGGTTTTTACCCACCCATCTTCAACTCATCCCAATATTTCTCGTAAATTGAGAGTACATCGGGTGGGAGGTCTTCCTGGAATTGCGAGCGGCGTAGAACATCGCTGGGTGGATAAGCGATTGGATTGTTTTTCACGTTTGCGGGAAGTAATTGCCAGCCAGCTTTGTTCGCGGTGGGATAATGGCTGTAAAGTGCGATATCTCTGGCGACATCGGCGCGCAGGATGAAGTTCAAGAAGGTATAAGCTGAGTCAAGATGTGGTGCGCCTTTGGGAATGACAAAATTATCCATCCATTTCACCGCGCCTTCTTGTGGTACGATAAATTTGAGATGAGTGTTTTCGATGGAGGCTTTATACACGTCGCCATTCCAGGCCATGCCAACGGTTGCGTCTTCATCGATCATGATGGAAATGAGTGTGTCGCTGGAGAATACTTTGACGTTTTTCATTAAGTCTTTAAGTTTGAGATACGCGGATTTGATGTGTTCGGAGTTGGTTTCGTTGGGTGAGTAACCAAGGGAAATCAACGCCATGCCGAACACTTCGCGCATGTCATCGATGAGCATGATTTCATTGGCGAAGCGCGGGTTCCACAGGTCAGACCATTTTTTGAGGCTCGATTTTTGATAATAATTATCGTTAACGAAAATGCCTGTTACACCCCAGATGTAAGGCACGGCGTAAGTGGCGTCTGGGTCGTAGCTGGGATGTAGAAAATCCGGGTTTAAGTTTTTCCAGTTGGGTAGTTTGCTTTTATCTAGCGTTTCCAGCATGTCTTGTTTGCGCATGCGGCTGACAAAATAGCCGGATGGCATGACGATGTCGTAGCCTACGTTTTTAGATGTGCGGAGTTTAGCGAACATGACTTCGTTGTTTTCATAGGTGGAGAAGTTTACTTTGATGCCGCTTTCTTTTTCAAATTGTCGCAACACAAAATCGGGTATCTCGCCGCCCCAGGCGTAAATATTTAATACGTTGTGCTGTGCGAAGGCGGATAGGGGGAGGATTAGAAATGTAACCATTACCATCCAGCAAAGTAGTAAACGTGTTGCTCCGGAGTGTCTGTCATCCCCGCCCCCACTTAAAACATGCGGGGACAGGCTCCGGCGGGGACCCATGCAATGGTTCTCTTTTTGAAATGGTTCCCCGCCTTCGTGGGGATGACGGGCTAACTTCATGTCTTTTTCCTCAGCGCCAGTTGCGACAACAGCACTAACACAAAGGTAAGTGCAAAAAGAACGGTACACAACGCGTTAATTTCCGGTTTGATGCCAGAGCGCACCATCGAATAAATACGAAGCGGCAAGATTTCAAATTCGGGGCCGCCGACAAAGTAGCTGATAATCACGTCATCCAGCGACAAGGTGAAGCTCAATAACCAGCCCGCGAACACGGCTGGCCACAATAACGGCAAAATAATGCGCCAGAAAATCATCCAGTCATCCGCGCCCAAATCTTTGGCCGCTTCAAAAATATTTTTATCAAGACCAGATAAGCGGCTCATGATAGTCACAATAACGAAAGGAATACAAAAACTGATATGCGACAGCAGCAAGCTAACTAAGCCTGGTCGCATCTGTAGTAAGGCAAATAAAATGAGCAAAGACGCGCCCATGACAATTTCAGGCGATAAAATCAGCACGAACACTAAACCTTGTAAAAAATTGCGGCCAAAAAAACGATAACGATACAAAGCCACCGAGGCTAACAAACCAACCGCTGTAGCGGTAGTAGCGGCGGCCAAGCCTAAAAAGAGTGAGCGCGACGTCGCTATCCATAATCCACTGTCTGAAAATAACTCGCGATACCAGTCTAGCGTAAAACCATGCCACACCATGGAATATTGCGCGTTATTAAATGAATAGATGATCAGCGTCACGATGGGTATATAAAAAAACAAATACACGAGCGTTAGATAGGAAAATGTGGGTAGTGATTTTAACTTCATAACCACCCCTTGTCTTTGGTGCCGCGCGTGACCCAAACATAAATGAGCAAGAGTGAAACCAGCAATAAGGTTAGCACGGTGCTTACTGCTGAGCCGAGCGGCCAATTTTGCGCGACCAATAACTGGTTTTGAATTAAATTGCCAACGAGAATGGATTTCGCGCCGCCTAAAATATCAGGAATATAAAATAGCGTCATGGCAGGCAGAAACACCAGAATAATGCCGGAAATGATGCCGGGCATCGTCAAAGGAATAATTACTTTGCGAAACGTCGTGAAGCGATTCGCGCCAAGATCATACGCAGCGTCAATCAAACGCGTATCCAAACGTTCGACATTGGTCATGATGGGCAGAATCATAAAGGGCAGTAAGTTGTACACCAATCCGATAACGACAGCGGTATTGGTAAATAACAGCGATAAAGGATGATGAATAATGCCAAGCGCCATTAATCCGGAACTTAAGATGCCTTTGGCTTTAATAATAGCGATCAGCGCGTAGCTGCGTATCAGCGAGCTCGTCCAAAAAGGAATGATGACTAACAAAATCAGAAAATTCTTCCAGCGGCTTTGCATGCGCGCGATTAAATAAGCGAAAGGATAGCCTAGAATTAAGCATATTAGTGTCGCGGTGCCCGCGATAAAAAGCGATTTTTCAATGATGCGTAAGTAAATGGCATCGTTTAGTTGCAAATAATTATTCAGTGTAAAAGGCAGTTGCAGAAAACTAATTTCGCTATGGCTGAGAAAGCTCGAGGCGATCACCAAGCCAAAAGGCAGCAGGGCGAACAGGAATAGCCATAACCAGATGACAACGAGCGAGGTGTGTTTGAAGCTGTTGTCATTGTTCATACGGCAGAATGACCTCCCACCCAGGTGTCCAGCTAATCCAGACTTTTTCGCCTAATTTGTATTCCAGGCGATCATCGTCTTCGTCGAAAAATTCGGTGGCGGCGATGATTTTGTTATTTTCGAGTCGCACCATCAGGTCGACCGTGGTGCCTTTGTAGTTAACATCTTCGACGACGCCAGCAAACATGTCGCTCGCATCGTTTACTTCGGGTTGTCCCCACACGCGCACGTCTTCCGGGCGAATCAACACGTGTACGGCTTGTCCTTGGTTAAATGTGCGCGTGCTTTTTGCCGCGCGGGTTTTGCCAAGGACATTCACCATGATTTGATTATTATTCCCGATCGCGAAAATTTCGCCGTCAAAAATATTCACTTCGCCGATGAATTTGGCGACGTTAAGATTTTGCGGTTCTTCATATACTTGGCGGGGCGAGCCAATTTGCTCAATGCAGCCTTCTTGCATGACGACAATGCGATCGGACATGGAAAGCGCTTCTTCTTGATCGTGTGTAACAAAGATAAATGTAATGCCGAGGGTGCGTTGTAGCTGTTTCAGCTCGAGCTGCATGGTTTTGCGCAGGCGATAATCGAGTGAGCTGAGTGGTTCATCGAGCAATAACACGCGTGGGCGATTGACGGCGGCGCGCGCGATCGCCACGCGCTGTTGTTGGCCACCGCTTAAAGTGCCGGGCTTGCGATTCAGGTATTTTTCTAGCTTCACCATTTTAATGACGTCTGCTACACGTGTCTGTATATCAGCGGCAGGTACGTTTTGGCAGCGCAGGCCAAACGCGACGTTATCGAAAACCGTCATGTGGGGAAAAAGGGCGTAGCTTTGGAAAACGGTGTGTACATGGCGCTGGTGTGGTGGCAGGCCGGAGACATCTTTGCCGTCGATGAAAATGCTGCCTTTGGTGGGCTCTTCGAAGCCGGAGATCAGTCGTAATAAAGTTGTTTTGCCGCAGCCGGAGGGGCCGAGCAAAGTTAGGAATTCACCTTCCTGGATTTCGAGATTGATGTTTTCCAGAATCTCGAGGTCATGGATGGTTTTGTTAACGCCACGCAATTCAACAACGATATTTGCCAACTCATCAGTCCTCTACGTGATCTTTAGGAAGTCAAAATAATATCACAAAATTGAAGGGGGGGAATTATGGGTTTTGTTGGGGGGGATGTCTAGTGATTTCTGTTGGCTATGCTGATCTGTGTTGTCATCCAAAGCTACGAATGATTTTCCCTGCCAAGGTATTTGTTTTTTTCATTCTCGGTCTAAGTTTACACCTGTTTGGTTGTGATAGTGTTCGGACTGTCGAGACTGCGCCTGGGGTGGTTGTTGCTTAGGGGTGGTGTTAAGCAGGGTTAGTTAACTGCTAGTTGAAATATATCCAAACCTGTGTAAACTTGCCGAT
>DAIDIB010000079.1 GCA_027459575.1 Gammaproteobacteria bacterium
TCTCGATTTCATCATTAATACCATTCCCCGCACCCATGATGTGGACCCCTATTTAAGCCTATTGAAGCGCGATGGCGTGATGACCATGGTGGGGGCGATTGAGCCTATACAGTCAGGCTTTGATTGTGCCGCGATGATCTTAAAGCGTAAAACCATCGCCGGTTCAGTCATTGGTGGTATCAAAGAAACCCAGGAAATGCTGGATTTCTGCGGCAAGCATAACATATTGCCGGATATAGAAATTATCCCTATGCAGAAGATAAACGAGGCTTATGAGCGCATGCTGAAAAACGATGTGAAATATCGATTTGTGATAGATATGGCAACCATATAAAAATTGTCTATTATTTAAGCAATTCTTAAGCAGCGGCCCGGTATAATAGCCACACTAAATTATAAATGAGGTGTGGTTATGACGGGTCGTTAAAAGCTTGAAGATTTATTAGCTGATATTCAGGATACTCAATCAGCTGGCGCAGAATTGGATCAGAAGCTACAGGCATTAGCTGAACAGCGTCGCAGGCTCGCCGTTTCTAGGATTATATTGCAAATGGTGATTCTACCAGTGTTAATGCGGATGCTCAGGGTTATTTAGATGCAACAGAATCGACTAAAAATGAATTGTTTGGGGGTTGCTATAACAGCCCCCAAATTTTTTTCAGCGTTAATACTGCGTTAATAAATCCCGCTATAAATTCGTTACTATCATCTGATAATAAAAAGTAAAACAAGCTAAACAACACACATAAAACGAGGCATGATATGCAACGCAGCTCATCAAAACAGGGTGAATCCGCCCCTATTTCCTGGCAAGCCAGGTTATTAGGTAGCGCCGCAACAGCGGCATTTTTAGAACCATTTTTTCAGCCTATTGACACGTCGGTAAAGCGCCTGCAGACAAATAAAGAATTGTTCTGCACGCCAAGTGCCACTTTTGCCAAAAAAATGGATATCGCGAGTCAGGCGATTTTTCAAGATGCTTACGGCAAGCCGCTCACTGAAAAAATAAAGTCCCTTTATAAAGGCATGAGTGTTGCTATTGCGTATAGTATTATGCAGCGCAGCTATAAGTTTTGCACGCAATCTACCGTCTCAGATAATATTGAAAAACACGTGGGTGAGACTACGCGCAGCCATTTCGATGCGCCAACGGCGAAGGTTTTGCAGGAAATGGCCGCGGGTGTGATAACAGGCACTGGCGAGCTTGTTTTATTGCCTGCCGATAATCTTAAGGTTAAGCGCCAGACGGGGGTGTTGCAGAAGGGTGTGAAGCCACTCGTTGACATGATAATAAAAGAAAGAGGCGCATTGTATAATGGGTGGGAAGCGGCTTTGTGTCGCAATATACCGGGTACTGTAACAATGTTTGGTGGCGCAGCTTACGTTTATAATCACTGGTTTCACGTGCAGGGCAGCAGAGACGCTACCGTTTCGCAAAGCTTAATTGCTTCGGCGGCGGGTGCTTTTTGTAGTGTGGTTGCTACCAATCCGGCGGATGTTATTAAAGTTCGTACACAAAAACTGGAAGGGCAGGGCAAGGTGAGTGCTTTTTCGGTTTTGAAAAATACGGTTAAAGAAGAAGGCGTAAAGGCGCTGGGGAAGGGCCTTAAGCTGCGCGCTGTGGTTGCTGTGCCAAAGCTTACCGCGGTACAAGTGGTGGCAAATTATTTAACTGTTCAGGCGCACACCTTTTTTTCCAGGAAGGCTGAAATAGCCGCGGTGTGTGACAGTGATGTTAAGGAAAAATGTGCGCCTAAGAAGTAATGTAGCGTCGTCCCGGCTTTCACCGGGACGACGCATGTATTATAATAATGACATGAATAAATTATTTCGCTACCCCGTCACTATTAGAGAAGCACACCTTGACACCTTCGGTCACGTCAACAATGCCGTCTATCTGGCGCTGCTGGAAGAGGCGCGCTGGGAGTTGCTCAATCAAGGTAATTTCGGCATTAAAAAAATTCAGGAAAGCGGTATCGGCCCCACCATTCTCGAAATCAAGATACAATTTTTACGAGAATTACATCTGCATGATAAAATCATTATCGAAACGCAACTGCTCTCCTACAACAAAAAAATCGGCGTCTTGCAGCATCGCATTTTGCGGAACGATAAGGTTTGTTGCGCGGCGGAATACATCATGGCTTTATTCTCTCTCAAAGAACGCAAGATCATCAATCCCACGCCGGAATGGCTCCAGGCCATCGGATTTATTGCTCAATCAACCTAATGAGTCGGTGCGGGTGTAGCGCCTACTGGAACGGGCATGGCAGGTGCTGGCATAGCTTGTGGCGCTGCCGGTGGCATGTCTGGCACATTTAGCGGTTTGCCATTAATTTTAAAGGTGCCATCCGTGTCTGACACATTAGCAATGTAATCGTTACCTTCCTTGATCAAATAACCTTGCTGTATCCAGGTGGCAATCATTTGTTGCGCGCGCTGGTCTCTGGTTTCCGCTAGTGGTTTGCTAGCCGCCGCCTGAGCAGCATCCTGCACGAGTTTCATATGATACGCCTGTGTTAATTCCGCAGCGTTTTTAGGCGCGATTTGCATGATCTTTTGCGCAAACACTTGTTCGGTTGGGTTGTCCGATATAGCGCCAAAAATATCCATGGATTGCTGCATGGTAATTTTTCCATCGCGAAATAAATTGCCCACCAGGTCTTGAAAGACATGACTAGGTGCGTTTGTAGTCGTGTCAGCTGGCTGCATTTGCGCGGTGATCTCATCCATTTTTTCCAGATATTTAATGACTAGTTTATTCAATAACGGATCCGCGATTTTATTGTTAGATTCCAGTTGCAAGATAGAAAATATATCGAACAACTGCATGCTTGCTATATCAGCTTTTGGCTTGATAGATATGTTGGTTGATGAAGATAAAGCGCCTGGATTGGAATTAAACGATAACTTCCAGTTAATACTACTGGTTGGTGTGAGTAAATTTTTAAGGTTTGACGCCGCTGTCTGTGCATCTATCACTTTATCATTATATTTGCTGAATCCTGCGGGATTTAAGTTGTTCATGCCAAATGACGCATGTACATCTGAGAAGCTGGAAATAAAATAGGTAGGTGAGCTGATGCTTTTTATATTAATTTCTGTGTTCAGTTGAGATAAATTGTTGGCATCAATACCATTAAAAGATTTGCCATCAATACCAGAAAGCGTCATGCTGCCATTATTAGGCCAATTTATAGAAAAACCTGAACCTGTAAAAGTCGCTGAGGTACTCCAGTACCCCGCCGTGTTACGCGTGGCATCAAGCTTGGAATGGGTTGGCTGTAAAGTGAATGAGGGCAAAGATGCATTGCCACTGAGATTCCTGAGCAAAATTGCGCCCATGTCATGCGTTGTGTTAAAGCTTGTCACTTGGCCGTCTTGCATTGAAAAATTGAGGGTGGTGGTAGAGTCGCCAAAGGTTAAAACTCCGAGCTCTGGTATCGAAATCGGAGCGACCTTGATTCGCGATATCCAGGTATTGCTAGAAGAAGCGAGGGTATCTACCTCGAAAACTGGCTGATCTTGCTGGGTGGGCATTAAGATTTTTTGTACGTTTGACGGCAGATAAGTGCGACTAATGACATAAGCATAGGCAAAGGTATATTTATCGTTAGTTGAATCATAAACAAACGGACCGTTTGTAATTTCGCTATCAATCGTGATGCCTTCAGGAAAGTGCTTCATTGTTTCGGGATCTGTTGAACTAACACGAATGGATGCTGATGAGTGCAACCAGCCAAGATGGTATTCGGTAATCTCAACTTTAAGTGATTTATCATTGCCACTCGCAGCCATGGAAGTGATAACGTTAATAAATTCCTTTTTGAATAAGTAACCATCGACAAACGGTATCATTGCTATGATAGCGACTAATACAATCAGCAAAATAATAAGTTTGCGCATCGTTAGCTCCTTTCTTCACCTGCCAGCGTTTTAATGGTTTCGAGTCCAAGTGTAATAGAAGATGCCATGGCATCTTCCACAGATTTGTCATGACTAAAATGTTCGCCACTGGAAATAATTGCAAGAATCGCGCCAGTTAATACGCGATATTGTGGTGTGTTACCAAACTTGTGAATTTCATAATTGTAAAGCTGGCTTTGAATAAACAGCGCCGAGGTTTCCATTTCAGATGCCAGTACGCCGTAATGAGAAAGTAAATCCATGTATGCTTTATTTTCAATGCTGCGCGGGCCCGCGTGAAATTCGCGTGCGTAGAGTGAGCCTTTGCAGTGCACTATGCCAGTGTGTAATTTGTCGAGCAAGCCAAGTGTTTCGGCGGTATGAAAAATGGCGGAAGTAAATTTCACTGACGCGACGGCGGGAACTTCAATGGGCATGTAGTGCGTCGTGGTATTTTCATCACGCACGGACGCTTGTACGTTGATGAGATCGCCTACTTTCACGATACCTGGTTGCAAAGATCCTGCCGTGCCAATGCGTAAAAATCGTTTGGCGCCGAGGTGATACAATTCGTGCAAAATAATTTCCATGCTGGGGCAGCCCATGCCACTCGATACGCAAGCAACTTCGATGGTTTTGCCCTGGTCCGTCAAGTTGCCTAAATACAGGTTATGGCCTCGAGGGTGTATTTTGGAGCGGCTATCTGTGAAATGCTCGGCAATGGCTTTGGCGCGCCCATCCGAGCCCGGAAGCAGAATATAACGTCCAATTCCGTCATTCCCCGCTAGATCATCTATCGAGGCGTTAATATGCTCCGGAATGAAGTCTTTATCTATCATAGCCTTACCTTGGCCAGGATCATCAATGTCCCAGATTATTATTATATCACTACCTTATTGCTCATGTTGGCCGCCTTTGTTACACTGGATGGCAGGTGTTCATAAGATAAACAGCACAAGACGCAGGAAAATACGCATGTTATTAAAAAAAATGCCGCTTATATTGGCAATGGTCATTATTGCCGTTTTATTTGTTAACCCCTTCTTGCCATTGGGCGCGCAGCAAGTGTTGTATGCTGTTAGTTTAACGATGAAATCCCTCATTATTTTTTTATTGCCCGCGATTATCTTTAGTCTGCTGTTCAGTGCTGTGGTTAATCTGGCGCAGCGCGCAACCATTTTAGTGGGTGTCATTTTATTGATGGTTTGCTGTTCTAATTATCTCACGACTTTTATGAGCCATTATGTTGGTATGATCGTCTATCAATTTGACTTGTCTTTGATGAAGCCAGAGCAGACACAGGAACTAGCGCCTTATTGGACATTTGAATTGCCAAAGTTGGTGGCAAATAATGTCGCGATGTTTGGTGGCTTGGCGCTTGGTTTGCTGGCCAGTTTCTTCAATGGACATGGCGCGCGTCGGGTTGCAGTGGTTCTGGATAAATTCGTTTCGAGACTGATGAAGATAATCGCCATTCTCATCCCAGTGTTTGTCGCGGGATTTTTTGTCAAATTGCAAACAGACGGCATGGTCAGCATGATCGTGCGAGACTATACGCGAATTTTTCTAGTCATCGCGGCGGCGCAGTTTGGCTACATTTTGCTAATGTATTTTTTATTAAACAATGCACGTTTTGCTAATACTGTACAGTCACTTAAAAACATGTTACCGGCCGCGCTCAGTGGCTTTAGCACGATGTCTAGCGCAGCCAGCATGCCACTCACTATTATTGGCGTGGAAAATAACACGCAGAACAAGGAGCTCGCGCGTTCAGTTGTGCCGGCGACTGTCAATGTGCATTTAATGGGTGATTGTATTGCTATTCCTATTTTTGCTTACGCGATTATGAAAAATTTTGGTGTCGCTGAGCCTTCACTCATCACCTATGCCATTTTTACTTTTTATTTTATGCTGGCGAAGTTTTCCGTGGCGGCGGTGCCGGGTGGCGGCATTATTGTCATGCTGCCGATTCTGGAATCGTATCTTGGCTTCAACAGCAGCATGCTGTCATTGATAACCGCGCTTTATGTGTTGTTTGATCCTGTGATCACCTGCGCCAATGTGCTGGGCAATGGCGCGTTTGCCAAATTAATTGATCGAGTTAATAATCAATTTTTAATATCGTTACGACAATCTTCTTGTCTATCCCGGGACTGAGTGTTTTGTTGTTCGTTTTGCAAAAAATTTTGCTAGTAATAATAATGTTTTTCTGTGAATTGTAATATTCTACTTGTTTATGGTGCCATATTTCAGTGCAATTGGTGTCTTTGTAAAAGTTAACACAATGTGATGCTGGCTCATTTGTGTTCTTATCTTCGTTGCTAAAATGCGTTTCATAAGAAACTGTTACCGCCGTCCCTTTTGGGCAGTTCACTTCAATATCACCCAGCATGGCTTTTTGATCATTCGTGTAAGAAAAAGGGCGGGCGGGTTGTTTTGGAATGTTGACAGTAATTTCGGCTGGCCGTACTACTTTGCAGCTTACCATTAGATAAGATCTCGCGCTGCCGGCAAAGGAATTTAAAGGCAGCATAAAAGAAATAATGATAATAGCTACTAATAAATTAGGCATCTATCAACGTCCTTGTATAAATACTATATTAGCACAATTTTTAAATCATTATCTTTTTTAATGAAGCCAAAAATGCTTCTGTGCGTGGAATCTCAAGGTCGTTATTCACATGATTAAGCGCCGTATGGTAATCGTATTTTTTAGCGACCATGACAGTAAAAATATCGACGGCTACTTCTGCCAATAATGTAACAAATTTACTTTCACGTTCAAGCTCCGCAAATAAGGGTGCTTTGCGCAAACGTTCAACAAGCTCCAGTCTAATGGTGGCGGGCCCAAGTGTAAACGCGCGTAATAAATAATTTGATGCCTGCTGAATATTCATACCGTCAAACATCGTTTTTGACATGACGCCATCGCAAATCGCGTCATCAAGCAAGTCAAAATTTTTTGTGGAAGTGGTTTTGTATAACCTGTTTACTTTATCCCAGTTGTCATCTTTGGCGGCGCGTTGTATCGCCAGCTCATGTCCACGGCCATAAAATCGAAACATTTGTTTTCCTCGATTGAGAGTTATTATGTGCTGGGAGTGTACTTAAGAGAGGTAACAAAATCCAGCCAACGGTTAACGATCATTATTATAAGTGTAGATTTCGTCCGGGAAACCATTCTTTATCGTATCGTTCTTTACCGCTGGCAGATTTTGTTAATAACTTTTCTTGTTATGTCTTCACTATATCACTACTTAAAATAATCTAGCATTAGTGGCAACCCTGAGCGAGTTGTCAGGCGCTCAAATTTATAAACACATTCATAAAGTTGCCGACTAAAATTTTTTTTGTCATTTTGAATGGATAAATGTTGTACGATTATAAGTGGTTGATAAATGGATTCATTGGACAAAGCTATGCCCGGTTTATGATTATGGTGCTAATAATGCTTGGGTAAGTGTTTCTCTAATGATAGCTTGACTGACGTTCCCAATAATGGGATTGGGTAGTTGCTGGCCAGATGGACTAAACAGAATAATTTCTGGAGGACCAATAACATGAAATTGTTTTGCCACTTGATAGCTGGGTGATCCTGGCGTGGTAAGATCAACTGTGAATACATTAAACTGACTGATTAACGAATATAATGCCCGATCATTTAATTTTAAATCCAGCTCATGACAGGCTTCGCACCATTGTGCCTTGAAAAATATCATAACAGGATTATGCGTATTCCTGGAGGAGGTTAAAGCAATTTTCAAACTGTCTTCATTGGCAATCTCATCGGAATAATATTGCGTTGTGCTTTTTGTAAGTATGTTATTAAGTACGTTGTAAGTCTCATTATTCATAATGATCCCTGTCACAAATACCAGTATGCCATAGGTCAGGGTCAACATAATGATACTGCGCCAAAATATACCGGTTTTTACCCCATGAGTAGGCAAGGTTGTCATATAATTTGCCGTAAATACAATCAAGACGCTCCATAACAATAGACTGATTGAGTCGGGGATGATGCGAGAAATCAAATAGATTGAAACCCCTATTAACAACAAACCAAAAAAGTTTTTTAACGCCATTTGCCATTCACCGGAGGGACGCGCGATGCGCTTGTCTAATAAGGTGGCAATTAATAGCGGCGTGCCAATGCCGAATCCAGCAATGAATAACAGAATCGCGCCAGCTATCAGATTTCCAGTCTCGCTGACATAACCGAGTGCTGTGATGAGTGGAGCGGCAATACAAGGGGCTGCAATTAATGTTGCTAATGCACCCATTATTGCTACTTCTGTATAGGTATAATTTGAATGGAATTTGTTAAGTTTCACAATAATACGATGTAATTTATCGGGTAGTCGTAAATCTAATGAGGCGACAAGAGATAGACCAAGTAACGCGACAAGTACGCTAAAGATGATGATTACCCATTCATTTTGCAGATAAGCCTGTATATAAATGCCAAAGCTGGCTGCTATCGTCCCAGAGATGGCATAAGTGACAGCAATCGACAATACATACGTTAAGGTGATAAGTAAAATTTTACGCTGACTCATTGATGAGTATTCACCAGCAAAAAAGGTGGAAATCATGATAATAAGAGGTAGTACACAGGGGGTAAAACCAATAAATATTCCTAGCAGCCAGAATATAAGGATGGAATAGAGCCAGCCAATTACTGTGAAGCCACCATGTATGGGTGATTGAATAACGTTGGTTTGTTGGGTTGGCAGCGGGCATTGGGTCTGGCTGGTGCAAACCGTGTCTAATGGATTCGTAATTTCTTCAGTGGAAATAGCCTTGCTTGCAAAAAACATGAGGGAAGAATAGATCACGATTAATAAAAAAACTGAAATAAAAAATCTTCTCCATGTTGCCTTGATCATCTCACCATCCTTGGTAAACTATTGTTTAATTATTATAACATCTCGAATAAGGCATTGTCATCCTCTCAGGATGACATGGTACGTACATTATATGAATTTATGTAATAATGATGCTGCGCTAAGACCCAGTTTATTCAAAAACGATTTTTTCGTCTCATAAGAAATCTCATAAACTTCTGCTGAGTCGATGAGATCCATCAAATACTCATCGCTAGTCTTCAACTCATCCACCAGTTTCATCGGAATCGTTTGTTGCGCCAGCCAGTGCTCACCCGTCGCGACTTTCGCCAAATCGACTTGCGGGCGATTAGTCTTAATTAAATTTTTAAACAAGTCATGAATGTCATCTAACTCATGTTGCGTTTTTTCGCGCTTCTCCGGTGTGTTCTCGCCGAACATGGTGAGTGTGCGCTTATATTCACCGGCGGTGACTTGTTCAAACTCGATGTGTTTGTCTTTT
>DAIDIB010000080.1 GCA_027459575.1 Gammaproteobacteria bacterium
CAGTACGATGCTACGAACGGTACGATGCTACGAACGGTACGATGCTACGAATTCAAACCCAACCCCAGAGAATTATAGACTTGAATAATATCCCCAATCACCGCCAGCTTCTGATTCGTGACATTATAATTCGTCTGTAAATAAGTTAAATGAGTTGCGAGATACGTAGAATAATCACTCAGACCCGCCTGATATTGCGATTCGGCGAGCTCAAGTAAATTTTTTGAGTTAATCGCCTGACGCTGGTAAGCAAAATACGATTCATTATCTTTTTGATAAGTAACCAGCGCGCTGTCAACCTCCTTAAACGCATTTTTTACCGTATCTCGGTAAGTGATGATCGCGGACTCATACTGTAATTTTGAACGCTGATAAATACTCATTCTGGTTTGATAATCAAAAACAAACTGCGCGGTATACAAACCATAGTTCCAGTAACTATTGGCGTAAGACAGCAAGTTAGATAACGCGTTGCTGGCATAACCATAATTGGCTGTCAGATTTAATGTTGGCAGAAAATTCGCAATACTCTGCTTTTCAAGATAGCCATAAGAGAGCACCTGATAAAACGCAGCTTGAATGTCTGGCCGATTAGCAATCATTTGCGATGGGATACCCGGCGGCACTAAATTTAACGTACCCACCTTGCTAAAACGGGCTTCCGAAGTAAAACTGAAATATTCAGGATACTCGCCAAGCAAATAAGCCAGCGAATAGATTAAAACCTGCTGTTGCTTTTCCAAACTGGCAAGATTGCTGTTGATCGTTTCGAGCTGATTTTTATTAGTATCCAGCGTGCTGGCATTTATCAAGCCACCGCGCAATTGCACGGAAGCAAGTTTTACAATTTTATCAGCGCTTGCTTTTTGCGCTCTTAAATTTTCAATTTGATCTTCCATGGCTGTTATTTGAAAATAAGTTGTCACCACACTCGTGACCAGCCCCAGCTTAACAATATTGGCGTCAGCTTCACTAAGTGAAAAATTTGCCTTGGCAGAATTAACGCCATTTCCGAGTTGATTCCAAACGTCTAGCTGGTAATTAAAAGAAGCGAATAATTGCTGCAAATTAAAAATATTGCCAAAACTCGAAGTGGCTGGATTAAGCGCTGCTGATGCGCCACCCCCGCTAAAAAACGCAGCTGGCGATTTATTGCGTGAAGTATTAAAGCTCATATTCATCTGCGGAAACAAACTAGACCTGGCCTGATTGACATAACTACAGGCAATATCAATATTTTTAAGCGCAATCTGGTAGCTGGAATTGTTTTTCAAAGACAGCTCAACCAGCTGATTTAATTTTTCATCGTGAAAATTTTCCCACCATTTTTCCTTCAATTTGATATTTGGAACTTTGATCGCCAGCTTGAATTTATCTGGCGCATTCAAGGCAGGCACTGCTGGTTTTTTATAAAGCGTGCAACCAGAAAATAGCGCCAGCAAAAAAATAACTATTGCATACCTTAAATTTCTCATGCTTTACCTTTAATAAACACATCCACCAACTGACCAGCAAATATATTAATATCATCTGGTTTTTTAAATTTAAAAATAATAGGCAACACACGCACGTCGACGCGCTCATTACGCTGATCAGACAGCTCAATATTGGGAATGGTGAATGGCTGCAGATAACTAAATTCAAGCGGAATGCTCTTATTATCAAGCCCCCTTATAAACATGGTCGCCTCAAGCTTCGACGACGTTGGTAAATACGGCGTTAATATTTCATCTACATAAGCGCGGACTTGCATATATGGTGTAACCACACCCATCTGCACCGTTGGCAACATGCCTTGTGTATAAGTATCGTAACTGCCTTGTGGCGAAACATAAGCGCCAACGGCCGCTTCGATATGCAAGACGGTACCATCTATGGATGACTTCACTACATACTTATCGAGCAACGCTTTGTCTGACTGATATTGCCCCTGAGCCACTTTCACATTTTCTTCGGCAATTTTTACCGCGTTAATCGCGTTATCCAGATCGTTCAGACTCACTGACTGGTGGTTAAGCTTGTAGGATTTTCGGATTTTGTTTAGCTGATCTTTTGAATTAATCAGACTTGCTTGCGCAGACTTGACCTGCGCCTCGTCCTTGTCAACAATGCCTCGCTGCACTGAATCATCTATCGCCAGAATAGGCGTATCCTTATTAACAACATCGCCATCTTTTAAAAATATACGGGTTACTTTTCCCGATACTTCCGGGTAAATATTAACGTTTGATCCGTTAACCTGATAACTTTCCACGATGCCCGTCGCATACACGCCATTGTCATATGGATTATAGCTAACGGCCACTGGCGGCTGAATAGGATGGGCTTCGCTATAAACTATAGCACTGATGATTCCCGCGAGAATCCCAGCGCCTGCCATAATAAATAAATGCTTAATTTTCATTTTCCGTTTTCCACTTCCTTAAGTATTTTTCCGTCTTCCATGTGAATAATTCGAGTTGCATAATCATAAATACGGTTGTCATGAGTGACAACAATAATCGCCCTATCTTTATTTAAGACGTTTTCCCTGATAAATGAAATGATTTTCTTTCCCGTATCCCCATCAAGCGAGGCGGTTGGCTCATCCAGTATCAATATATCAGGTTTTGTAATAAGGGCCCGGGCTATCGCTATTCGTTGCTGCTCGCCAATACTTAATTTATAGGGTGGAAAATTCTCGCGCTTGGTCAACCCAACAATGTCGATGGTCTTAACGGCCTCCGCCAACGAATACTCCCAACTTTGTTTCTGCAAAATTAAGGGAATAGCGACATTTTCCTTACTAGTCAATTTTGGAAATAAATGAAAGTCCTGAAATACAAAACCGATGGTATGAAGCCTAAAATCAGCCAACTCATCCTCACTCATTCGCCATATTGCTTTTGATTTAACATTCACCTCGCCCGCGTTAGGCCGCAAAATGCCTGAAATAATACTCAATAACGTTGTCTTTCCAGAACCTGATGGCCCAACAATATAGAGCATTTCGCCGTAATCAACATTAATGCTGACATCTTTCACCGCGTAGGTGCGATTTTCGTTCTCGCCAAACCATTTCGTTAAATTACTTGCCTGCAAAATCATCTCGTCAGCCCCTGAATATACTGAATGGGTCGATGCCGATCACTTTTCTTATGCCTATATAGCTAGAAAAGAGAATGATGATTAATACCATGCAAAATGAAACAAACAGATTTTGAAATGTCACTAGCGAGGCATATTCGGGCAGACGCAACTTGGCAAGAGCGATCAACAATGATGACAGTAGCACGCCAAACCCATAGCCCAAAAATCCAACCAGCGCCGCCTGACAAAAAATAATATAAATGAGTTCATTTTTTTTGGCGCCTATTGCCTTCAATGCGCCGAATTCATCTATGTTTTCCAGCACAAACGAGTAAAATGTCTGGCCGGCAATTGATAAGCCCACAATGAAACTGATCAGTGTCATCATAAAGACATTCATGCCAAGCCCGGTTTTGTAGAGATAATAATCTCTATTTTTTTGGACGAACTCATCTTTTGTTAGCGCCACATAACCAAGCGCTTCAACGCGCTTTTTTATAAAAGGAATATCATGCGTACTTTTTGGCTCGACTAGAATATATGAAATGGTAAATCGTGTGGTGGGCAAATCAGAAATAGCGCGTCGATAGGTGGTATAAAGTGTCGGCGTGCCGAATAAGCCATTGACCGCGGCGCTCGCCAGCGCCACCACCACGCCCCGATGGTCGTTTATCTCAAAAGTGGAGCCGATTTTGGCGTTATCGATCTTGGGGTATTCGGAATCCATCACCGCGATGTAAGCATCATTATTATACAGGCCATAAATATTACCAGTCACCAGCGGCGGCCTGCCGAGTAATGTCGCATCGTCCAGACCGATAATATTGGCGGATTGATAACGGCCACTTGGCAACTTCACCAACCCTGACCCTGAATACATTGGCACGGCGTATTTAACACCCCGTATGCTTTTAACAGCATCCAGGATGTAGTTTGGCATGGGGATATTGTCTGCCTGAATATTGATCGATGGGTCCATGACCCAAACCGGCGCGCCTATATTAAAGATGGTCGCCGCGGTGCGGTGCATGACGCCCGAAAAAACAGCCGTCATTTGCATCATGAGGAAGACGGCAAAGGTTAGCCCGATAATGAGGGTGAAAAACTTGCCTCGTTCATTCACGAGTAGCTTGACAGCTATTTGCATCAACCCATCCATACGGCCCGTCCTTAGCTGGGATTGCTGCTATTATAAAGCAGAATATAGCCAGATGCATGGTAATTTATTGACCAAAATCACCGACCTTCGCTTTCTGGAACAATCTGCCGCGAAAGATGACAACTTCCCCTTGACTGATTCCCTTCCAGCCGCTTTAATAAGCGTCTCTTCAAATCTGGCCAGATAGCTCAGTCGGTAGAGCAGAGGACTGAAAATCCTCGTGTCGGCGGTTCGATCCCGTCTCTGGCCATAGGAATGTTTTTAATATCAATAAAATACGATACAGTACAAAATAATCAAATAGAAAGCTGGAATTAGTAGGACCATAGTAGGAAGCCTAGAGTGAATAGAATGACTATATGGACATAAAAATAAGAAAAATAATCGCTTCAGACATTCCCGCCGTCGCCACAGTGCATAAGCAATCATTTTCAAGACAACGTAATTCAACTGATTGGGTTCAATGTAACTATAATGCCTTTCCTCGAATATTGATGTACGTTGCCGATTTAAATTCAGATGTGATTGGCTATATTCAGTGGATTCAAAAAAGCGGTTTCAGATCCGAGTGCATAATTGAATTAGAACAAATAGCCGTCTTAGAAGAACATAGATGCAAATCTGTTGGTAAGAAATTAATCACAGAATCATTGAAGCTTGTAAAACAACATCTTTCCACTAAAGAATCTACGCTTAAAGGCATTATTGTTACCACCAGAAGCGATAATCATGCCAAAAAAATTTATGAATCCACACTAGGCGCCAAAGAGGTCTGCGTCATTAAACAGCTATACTCAGGCGACGAATCTATACTCATTACTGAAAACATATAAAGTGAGCAAGGCAACCAAAGTTAACCTTGCTCTTTTAATAACTCACTAAATTTTAAGATGCAATTTAGCAGAACATTCAGATAAAGCCATATCCAATATATCAAACGCAGCATTAAGCTCACTTGAAGTAATAGTGAATGGCGGTTTAACTATAATCACATTCCTGGACAATCTGACCAAAAGACCAGCTTCAAATGCTTTTGCCAAAATTTCTTTGGCAAGCGCGTCATTAGGCAGCCCCTCAGAATCTACTATATATAACCCTTGCTTTTAATGGCATCGACTTTGATGTCGGGCGTGATAACCTCATCGCTAAGCTCAGCGTAATGAATACTTTCGTCATCGGCTTCAATATAGAGGGCAAAGTTTTCGCTTATGAAACGGTAAAACAAGGTGCCGAGGACATATTGCTTGAAATCCCAACCATCCACTGAGCCGCGTACATCGTTGGCAATGGCCCAGATTTGGCGCTGCAGGGCGGCTCGTTGTTGTAAATTTGTCATGCAGTTTTCCCTATTGCTTTTCTTGGTATGTATCGTTTACTCGGTGTCGTTAAATGTTCCATCAAATGACCTTTAACTTTTAACGGGCAACCTTGTTCATTATGATGGATCGTATCATTTTTTCTATCTTTGAGCAGTATTTTGTCATTTAAAACTGCATTTATAGCGCAGTTTTAAATCAATTTTTCGCCCACTGGTGTTACCTACTGTGCCACAACCCACGATTGACCAGCTCTACTATTCCAGTTATCCATATACTTTCCCGCCAATCGGCTGCTTTCAATAATCAACACATTTTCCGAGTTTTTATACTGCGCTGCCTTGGTAAAATTAAACGAGCCGGTAATGACTAACGAACCATCGATAATCATCACCTTATTATGAGCAATTGCTGGCTTGTTATCGATCCATAATGGAATTTTGTATGCTCTAAAAAACGAGGCTGACTTATATCGCTTTGACTGGATCTGGGTTTTATCCAGGATAACCTTAACATCTACACCTCGTTTCTTGGCGAGTATTAATGCACGAATGATTGGCAGCGAGGTAAACGAATAAGCTTGCACATAGACGGATTTTTTTGCGTGATCTATTTTATCAACGATAACATTCGTGCAGTTTTCTTGTGGGGTAAAACAGACAGCATAGGAAAGCGTTTCGGTATGCATCTCGCCGCTGGAGTAACATGCATTTGAAATTAAATAAACAACTAAAAATATAATACAATTTATGGATTTTGAAGGTACTTTCATGGATATCATATACTTAGCCTATCTTGACATCCGTTAAGTGTAGCGCTACACTTAACATATGATCAAGTCGTGGAAACATAAAGGACTTCGCAGATTTTTTGAAACTGGTAACAAGTCCGGCATTATAGCCACGCACGAAAAAAAATTAAAGATCATTTTGCAAAGATTATCGGGCGCCATACAGCCTGAAGACATGAATACACCCGGTATGCAGTATCATTCGTTAAAAGGAAATTTCTCAGGTTTTCATTCTGTATCTGTAAATGGAAATTGGCGTGTTATATTTAAATTCAAAGGACAAAATGCCGAAGAAGTTAATTATATCGATTATCACTAATGATGAGGTGACACAATATGGCCATGATGCATGAACCATTGCATCCCGGAGAAATCGTCAAAGATGCTCTTATCGACGGTGCAGGGCTTAGCGTTACTGATGCAGCTGAGAAACTTGGCATTTCACGCACCGCTTTATCGCGTTTATTAAATGGGCATGCCGGGATCAGCCCTGAAATGGCATTACGATTAGCAAAGCTGTTAGGGACTAGCATTGAGATGTGGATCAATATTCAAGCGCAATATGACACATGGCAAATCAGTCGAATGGCATCAAAAATCAAGATCAAGCCGCTAAAGAAAGCCGCGTGAACAACCGTCGACAAAATGTCGACGGTTCAGTCACAGCATCATCAGCCTTCACTTACCCAAATATCCCCTCGGCACACCCAAACCCGTCGTAAAATCGTATCCCTTCAAAGCACTATAACCATTATTTCCAATAATAATATCCGTCCAATACGCGGAGTAATTTTTTAACGCGCCATTATAAATGATCTGTAATTCCTGGGCGCTAGTCGTGGCGCCGGAATGAGCCGAGTTAATGATGCCTGCTATCGCAGGGGTCGCGAGACTAGTGCCACCTGTTCTTACCCATATACCATCCGCAGGACAAGTGGCTGAGGGTGCTGGACAGCCGTTAGTTGCTGAAGACCCGCAACAAAATACATCCACCGCCTGCGCCACAAAAGAGACATCTGGCGTGCCTCGCTTGCTGCCCACAATTTTCTGCACGCTGTTTTGGAATGCTGGACGAGGCTCGAAAATGCTGGGGCCACCACTCACACCTGTTCTGCAAGGTAGTTTGTCACAGGGGATAGCACCGCTGCCTACATTCCTCCAGGCAGTTTGATTTACATAGTTTCCGGCGCTGTCACGGTTAATGTTCGTTCCACCTACAGATATTACGTAAGGTGATGTTGATGGATACCTGGCGGGCGCCTGAAAATCACCACTACTGCCGAGATAAATGATACCAGGCGTTTGAAAGTTAGAATCCAGCGCAACTTCCCCCGCAAACTCATCAAAAGATGCACTGATAGAAACGATGCCACCGGTGGGTGCCAGCAGTTGATTAGCGCATTGCACCGCCGTCAACAAATCATTTAACCCCCAACTATCCGCTTCTATCATGTAGATGCTCGCGAAAGGCGCCATGGCATGCGCCCATTGCACGTCAATTTGCGGTTCGATAATCCCAGCGTTGTGAGAGGAAGCGCCTACTGTACAGGTATTGGCGTAATATGTTTGAAAACAAGGAGCCGGATTGCCTGTACAACTTGGCAATACATTCAAGTTAAACTGATTAGAAAACACGGTTAATTCAGCAAGCGCATTTGCGTCATCTCCACCTTCTATCACTGCAATGATACCTGAGCCACCTTGAGGTACCGCAGTGGTCGTAGCTATAGGGCAGCCGGGAACATAGGGCGTTAATCCATAAACACAAGAAAGCGACGCAGGTGTTTCGCCATCAGCTACGGGTTTATTGGCTGCCGCGTATGCCAAATTAACGTTTAAAAGAGTTAGTAATAATCCTGCTTTTAATACACCAAACAAATAATCCTTCATCCAAATCTCCCTGTGAATACACCTTGATACCATAGCATTCACGATGGGGTGAGTGAAGAAATTTTAGGGGGTCAGACCTCGGGGACAAACTCGGGGACAGGCTACTTTTCTTGCAATTTGTAGCAATAATCACTATTATTTTGCAAAAATATAACGAGGAAAACATTATGATGAGTTACAACACGATTCAACCGCAAGTTTTTGAAGTTAATATTCAATATGCAGGCAGAAAACCCGAAAAAAATGGCTCCTTGTGGCGTGATGAATGCGCGGGAAACCGATACTTTAAACTTTCTCTTGAACCTTTTACGATCAGTAATAAAAAGTTTGACGCCTTATATGATAGCATCACAAAAGAAATTACAGAGCTTGCAAAAGCTTATCCCAGCTTGACCTATACCATTGAGTTTACCAATCCGAATGAAGATAAGATACGCCTTTATGACAATATTAATGACTTTGGTAAAGACCTACAAAGATGTCATCATATTTCAGCGATATTAACGGATGTGGTGATAGAAAATCCGAGACTTTAAGATTGATTGTTTCCAGGACACAAATGTTGGGCTTCGCAAAGAACGCGATCATAGCGAAGGAGCTGATAACATTGCCAGATAAATTTAAACTATTTCAAATAGTCGCGGCTGGATATGGAATAATTGCCTGACTGGTGGTTTCTTTTGTGTCTTTAAACAGAGATAAGTCTTTAACTTTGACCTTCTTTTCTTTGGATGTGATTCGTTTTTGTAGAAACGTCGTCACTTCGAGTGACTTGGCAATATTGAAAGCATCTGGTTTTTTCTCTGCGTCATAACCGCACATGGCGGCCATC
>DAIDIB010000081.1 GCA_027459575.1 Gammaproteobacteria bacterium
AGAATTGTAAGTGTTAAAACAAAGAATTATCACTGCGGCAATCTTGATTCCCATTACAATTTTGCTCGTTATCTATCTCCCCCCATTCTACTTCGCCCTAACCACCGCCCTCGTCACGCTCGCCGCCGCTTGGGAGTGGAGCGCGCTGATGCAGCTACGCCGCGCCTCGCAGCGCATTGCTTACCTGATCTTAATGTATATCATCGGATACTGTAGCTTGTTCATTCCCGTTATTTATTTACTCTCGCTCGCTTTTCTATGGTGGGTATTAGCCGCATTACTTGTTATCTCTTATCCACAAGGAAAAAAATACTGGCAACATCCATTCGTGCGCGGCGTGATGGGAATATTAATATTAGTGCCTTGCTGGGGCGCGATAAACTTTATCCGCAATCAGCACGAAGGCTTGTACATTCTGTTTTATCTGTTCCTGTTAATCTGGGGCGCGGATACCGCCGCTTATTTTGCCGGCAAGCAGTGGGGTAAAACTAAAATGTTGCCGGAAGTGAGCCCGGGTAAATCGTGGCAAGGGTTTATCGCGGCACTGGTGTACGGTGTCATCTTCGCGGTGCTTTTCGCCTGGTACGCGGAAATGTCGTTACGCGTGTTGCCATGGGCTATTCTGCTTTCGCTCATCACCGTTTGCTTCTCTGTGACAGGTGATTTAACTGAAAGTATGATAAAACGCTTGGTTGGGGTTAAAGATTCGGGTAGGATGCTGCCCGGTCATGGTGGATTGCTCGATAGAATTGATAGTCTCACCGCCGCCGCTCCCACCTTCGCATTAGGCGCGCTTTTAATTGGGGCATATTTGTAGTTAGGCTCCCCGGAGTAAATTTGCTTTTCAAAATTTACTCCGGGCTACATTAACCTTTTGATTGCCCTCATTATTTTCTTCCGACTCACGTCAGATCAAAAAATAGTCAAATTTTATTGACAATCACGTTAATTAATATCAGACTATCCTCACTATAAGTTATTAAATATTAAGAAAATCTTAAGAAAAACACACACAAAATATAACCAAGGGCAGTGTCATGTTATCTGCAGCGACTACCAAAAGAATCTATGATCAATTGAATATTGATTATGTGGAAGATCAGGAATTCGCGGACATCAATATTGAAATTGATTTGCCGGCGGATCTTTGTAGCGCGCTAGAACAAATTACCGATCTGAAAATTTTTAAAAGATTAAAGCGTAAAAGACAGCGGTGTATAGAAACTGCAGAAATGGATTATTCATCTTATTTCAAACTTTCTTATCAGCGAAAACATCATATTGGCATCAAAACGTTAATCGAAATGCTCGATGTGCTTAATCACAATCAGGACATGATAGATGTTTTACCCGATACGCAAATTGCCGCTATCGAAGAATATAGACTGTGCATCATGCAAGCGGTTTACTCGGAGATTGATAAAAAAGGTCGACAGCCAGTAAGAGTGCGTCACTATGAAGAAGATATAATGTCTAAATTTTTTTCGTTGGTGAAGGAGCACTGGCCAATTGCAAGCGCTATTATGTTTGGCGTGCTTTTTGTTGTGGGCGTGGTGTTGGATGTGCTTTATAACTATGCCGGCTTTTATGAAATTATTTCACTTGTGCCATTTTTACCCGCGCCTGTACTGATTGGTGCATGTATCACCTTGGCCTTGCTAAATCTTATTCTGTATATTGCGTTTGAAGGCGCCATGATGGCTGATATGTTTGATATCAGGCCGAAGGCAGCAGAAAGAAAAAAACTGGATATTTGGGAAAATCAACTGGAACTAACCAGAGAAATCAATGAACGGTTAACTGATACCGTCGTCAAAAGTAAAATGAAAGAAGAAAATAGCAAAGGCACGTTTAAATTGTTTGATAGTCTTTGCGATCGCATGATTTTATATAGACAGTTATATTTTGGTGATGACCAGGTGAATGAAACACCTGGTAAAAGAAGGGCTCGCATATTTTTGATTTGTCTTGGCGCATTGTTATCGATCGGAAGCGCGTTTTTCAGTGGCATGTCAATGTTGCCCGTGCTGCCCGTCCTGTTGCCATTTTTGGCGCCTGCTTTCGCAACGCCAATAGGACCGGTAGTATTCATTGGTGTAGTGGTCTTGAGTATGCTGGCAAGTTATTTCGCCATGCAAAGAAAAGGTATCACGCAATTGTTGTCTCCTAATCTGGATAGAAGAATTGAGGTGGGCCAGAAACTGGATAAATATCGCGATCGACAACCCGAGGTTGATGTCACCTTGACCTCGGTAGGTGAATGCCAGATGGAACAGCAGGTTAAGGAAAAGGCAGCGGAAAATAATAATCCCATATTTAATACTGGGCCTCGCCTTGTTAAGCCTGTCTCTGTTGAACCCGACGCTGTTACTCCGTTGAGCCTCTCGCCTTCCATACCTTCCTATTAACGTCCACAACATAACTTTACTTCACCAAGTTATTCTTTATAATTGGCGGCTTGAATAATGGATTTAGACGCCAACCAAAATGAAAAAAATTATACAATTCGTGGTGCTGTTTTGCGTGTGTCTAGGGAATGCCTGGGCACAAGACGCATTCGTCGTAAGAAATATCCAGATCGAAGGTTTGGAACGCACGTCGCAGGCGGCGGTGGAAAGTTATTTGCCGATTCATCGCGGACAGACGATGACGCCCGAAAAATCCGGCGCTATTTTGCGATCTTTGTACAAAACAGGATTCTTTGAACATATTTCATTATCAAATAGTGGCAATACTTTAATCATTCACGTTGTTGAACGGCCTACCATCGGTCAGTTGAAAGTGACGGGTAATAATATTATTCCAACAGATAAGTTAACCCAGGTTATGAAATCCATGGATGTGGCGGAAGGCCGTGTCTATAACAAGCAGGCACTGGATAAAATTACCCAGGGTTTATTAAATCAGTATTACATGATGAGCCGTTATAACGCGCGGGTGGATACCAGCGTAACCAGCATGTCGCGTAATCGCGTATCCATTAAAATCACTATCTCAGAGGGTGTAAGCGCGAAAATTCGTCGCATCTCTATTATCGGCAATCACGCTTTCAGTGAGAGCACGCTATTAAAACAAATCGAGATCACCAAGTCAGGCCTTTTTACCTTTATCACCCAATCTGATCGTTATTCCGATGAAAAGATGGAGCAAAGCGTCGAAAAGCTACGCAATTATTACCTCGATCATGGTTATCTGCGCGTTAATATCAAATCATCGCAGGCGCAAATTACCCCAGATAGAAAAGCGGTGTATGTCACGATTGTGGTAGATGAAGGCGAACCCTATACCGTGTCAGGCTATGATGTGACGGGCAAGCTGATCGTGCCGCGTAGTCGATATAACGACATTATCACAATCAAGCCAGGCGATACTTTTTCGCGACAAAAAATTATTGATACGGAAAAAGCTATCAGCAAGCTGCTGGGTGAGCAGGCTTATATGTTCGCGACGGTGAGCGTAAAACCAGAAGTGAATGACAGCGCTCATACGGTGCACATCGTGTTTGAAGTCAAGCCAGGTAAGCGCACTTATGTGCGTCATGTGACCTTCTCAGACAATACGCGTACCAACGATGTGGTATTGCGTCGTGAAGTCGAGCAAATGGAAGCGGCGCCTTCTTCTACCTCAAAGCTGGATGAATCCAAGCATCGTTTATCTTTGCTGCCATTTATTAAAGACACGGAAATGTCGGTCAAACCGGTGCCGGGCAAGGATGATCAGGTAGACGTCAACTATAAGGTCAAAGAAGATAATTCCGCGCAAGCCACTTTCAAAGTCGGCTATGCGCAATTGTATGGCATCATTTTAGGCGCGGGTTTAAATCAAAAGAACTTTTTGGGAACGGGTAATACGCTTGGAATAAACGTACAGCGCAGCAAGTACGAGCAAATTTTTACGATTGATTTCACCGACCCTTATTACACGCTTGATGGCATTAGCCGTACTTACACCTTATCGGTACAGCGTGTTAACCCCAAAGGCGTGGCTAACCTGGATAACAGCTACACCTCAAATGAATTTGACGCGGGCGTTATTTATGGTATTCCGGTCGGGCAGCAGCAGGGTGTTTACAGTAAAATTATCGCGGGTGCTATCTACCAGGATACGCTTGTAAGCCTGGTGCCGGGTAATGTGTCTAACCAGGTCAACACCTTTGTGACTCGCAATGGACGTCATTTCCAGGAAGCCGACCTGCGAGTAGGGTTGTCACGTGATAGTCGAGACAAGGCGATTTTCCCAACCTCCGGCTCAATCCAGACATTATTTGGCGATGCGTTTCTCCCTGTCACCCGCAACTCGGTCAGTTTTTATACAGTCTTCTACCATGGCAAGTGGTACTTCCCGCTGAATGATCAGTTTATTTTCACCAGCCGTTTAAATATGGGTTATGGTAATGGCTTCCATGGTCTAGATACCTACCCCTTCTTTCGTAACTTTTTTGCGGGTGGCTTTGAATCTGTTCATGGTTATCAAGGTTATACACTGGGCCCACGTGATTCCAGGGGCTTTGCTTACGGCGGTAACATGTTGGTAGACGGCAGTCTTGGCTTCATATTCCCAAACTATCTCTCAGACAGTCTGCGTACAAGCGCATTTTTTGACATTGGTAACGTTTATTTGTCTGATAACAACAGGAATTACGGCTGTACTAGCAAAACAGGTAAAACGGGCATTACCACGACTACCTGTAGTAAGAATTCGGGTCCGCTGCGTACCTCCGTAGGTGTAGAAGCCGACTGGATGACGCCGATGGGGCCGCTTGCGCTAAGTTTGGCCAAGCCGATCAATATTCGACCAGGTGATTTACAGGAATCTTTCCAATTTTCTCTTGGTGCGAATTTCTAAAATATGGCATTATGTGTGGCGGCGATTAAGGTTTTTTGTCAAAGGGAACAGGTATTTAATTTTATTTGGAGATAAGTATGAAAATCGTTAAGCAATTGAGCGTTGTAGTGGGCGCATTAGCATTGGCAATGGGCATGAATGCTCAAGCGGCAGATGCGGCTGCGGCAGGTAGTCAGATTAAAGTGGCAGTGGTCAATGTTCAGCAAGTACTGCAACAGTCACCACGCGTTGCTGATTTAAGTAAAAAACTTGAAAGCCAGTTCAAAGGTCGTCAGACAAAAATTAATGACGAACAGAAGAATCTTCAAGCTCGCGTAGACAAGTTTAACAAAGAATCACCAACCATGAGCGACAAAGATCGCACCGCAACCGATAAAGCAATTTCAACTGATCGTGCTGCGTTAGTGAAAGAAGTTGTTGCGTATCAACAAGATTTGCAAAAAGAACAAAACAAAATCATGCAAGGCTTGCTGGGTGATTTGAATGGTATCGTTGCTACTATTGCTAAGGCACAATCTTATGCGCTGGTGTTAGATTCACAAGCGGTTATTTTTGCTGCTGATGGCACGGACATCACCAAAGATGTGGCAGCTCAGTTTAACAAAAAATAAACTGTAGCTTTTGCGTTAGAACGACCATCTCCCCCGTTTTCGGGGGAGATGTATTTTAGAGAAGGTGAAGTGGTGAAAAGTACTGTTTTAAAGAAGTCCGAATACACATTGGCTGAGTTAGTAGAAGGCCTGGATGTGACGATTAAAGGTAATCCTGACTGTTTGATTCGCGGCGTGTGTTCTATTGAAAGCGCGCAGCCAGACCGAATTACTTTTATCAATACATTCTTAACTAAGCGCTACCGTCAAGCTTTACCAACCACACAAGCGGGTGCGGTTATCTTAACTAAAGATGATGTGGATGATTGTCCTGTTAATGCCGTTATTAGCAGTAATCCTTATTTAACTTATGCGCAAGTCGCCGAACGCTTCCGTGACCAAGTCACGCATGTACCCGGCATTCACCCAACAGCAGTGGTGGAAGAAGGCGCGTATATTGATCCTACAGCCAGTATTGGTGCGTATACCGTGATTGGTCGCAACGCGAAAATTGGCGCACACGCGGTGTTAGGCTCTCATTGTGTAGTGGGTGCCAACGTCAGCATTGGCGATGAATCTCATCTGGATGCGCGTGTTACCATTTACCAAGGTGTCATCATTGGCAAGCGGGCGCGTATCGCTAGCGGTGTGGTGATTGGCAGTGAGGGTTTTGGCTATGCCAACCATCAAGGCCAATGGTTCAACGTGCCACAACTCGGCAGCGTGGAAATTGGCGATGACGTTGACATCGGTGCGAACACCACGATTGATCGTGGCGCGCTGGAAAACACCATCATTGGCAATGGCGTTAAACTGGATAATCAAATTCAAATTGGCCACAACGTTAAAATAGGCGCGCATACCATTATTGCTGGCTGCGTGGGCATCGCGGGTAGCGCGGAAATTGGCAGATATTGCATGATTGGCGGCGGTTCGCTGATCAATGGACATATCGTCATTTGTGATAAAGCAGTGATTGCGGGTGGTACCGGCGTGGATAAATCCATCACGGAACCCGGAATGTATGCTTCAGGTGTGATAGGCGCTATGCCATTTAAAGAGTTTCGCAGACAGAATGCGCGTTTTCATCGTCTTGAAGCGATGGCAGAGCGAATTAAAGCGTTGGAAGAGAGAAAGTGAATATGAAAAATGCCACCATCGATATACGTGAAATTCTTAGCTTGCTGCCGCATCGTTATCCATTTTTGCTGATCGATCGCGTCATTAGCTACAAGCAGGGTGAATCATTGGTGGCGCTGAAAAATGTGACCATGAATGAAGCGTATTTTACAGGGCATTTCCCGGGTCGTCCTGTTATGCCGGGGGTGCTGATTCTTGAAGCCATGGCGCAAGCTGGCGGCGTGTTGGCATATAAATCGACGAACACATCACCTGCTGACGGCGTCTTGTATTATTTTGCAGGTATTGATAACGCGCGCTTTAGGCGCGTCGTGGAGCCGGGCGACCAGTTGCGCCTGGAAGTAAAAGTATTGCGTTCAAAGCGCGAAATATGGAAGTTGGAAGGTGCCGCTTATGTGGGAGATGAATTGGCTTGCTCTGCTGAATTCATGAGCGCGCGCAAAGGTGATGAGAGGGGATAGATTATGATTGATATAGCGATTGATAAAACCGCAATAATAGATCCATCAGCAAAAATTGCCGACAATGTGCATGTGGGCGCCTATTCTATTATTGGCGCGGAAGTGGAAATTGGTGAAGGTACCTGGATTGGCCCGCATGTCGTTATTAAAGGGCCGACCAAAATTGGCCGTAACAATAAAATTCTCCAGTTCGCTTCCGTTGGCGAAGATCCGCAGGATTTAAAATACAAAGATGAAAGAACCTGGCTTGAAATGGGCGACAATAATATTATCCGTGAATTTTGCACCATCAATCGTGGTACCGCGCAAGACAAAGGCGTAACGCGTATCGGTAACAATAATTTATTTATGTCGTATGTGCATATCGCTCACGATTGCGTGGTTGGCAATCATACCGTGTTTGCCAACAATGCATCGCTTGCAGGGCATGTGGTAGTTGAGGACCACGTTATTTTAGGCGGTTTTTCTGGTGTATTTCAATTTTGCCGCGTCGGCGCGCACAGTTTCATCGCGACGAATTCTGTTGTCATCAAAGATGTGCCACCTTATGTCAAGGTTTCGGGCCATTACGCTAAACCATTTGGCTTGAACACCGTTGGCTTGCAGCGCAGAGGTTTTGGCGAGGAAATCGTGAAGCAATTGCGCCAGGCGTACAAAATTATTTATCGCAATGGTTTGACCATCGCGGACGCCATCAACGAGCTGCGTAAGCTGGAAGTGCCGGAGTTATCGCCGCTTATCGAATTTATCGAGACTTCCAGTGCGGGTATAGTACGCTGATATGGTCTCTCTTAAAATCGGCATCTTAGCAGGGGAGGCGTCTGGCGACGCGTTAGGCGCAGCGCTTATTACCGCATTGCGTGAGCAATATCCTGATATTCAATTTGAAGGCATTGGTGGTCGCGCCATGCAGGCGGCAGGCTGCAAAAGCCTGTTTGATATTGAGCGCTTGTCGGTGATGGGTATTATCGAGCCGCTAAAACGCTTGCCGGATTTGCTCAAGCTTCGTCACGATGTGTGCAAGCATTTCCTTAAAAATCGCCCTGATATATTCATTGGTATTGATGCGCCGGATTTTAATTTGGGCATTGAGCGTAAGTTGCATGATGCGGGCATCAAGACGGTGCATTATGTGAGTCCGAGTGTATGGGCGTGGCGGCAATACCGTATTGGCAAAATTGCCAAGGCGGTGGATTTAATGCTGACGCTGCTGCCTTTCGAAGCACGATTTTATGAAAAGCATCATGTGAGCGTGAAATATGTTGGTCATCCGCTCGCGGATAAAATTCCGCTTGTACCTGATACAGCCGCCGCGCGACGTGCGTTGGGGCTGGATGAATACACCACATATATAGCGTTAATGCCGGGTAGTCGCAAACAAGAACTTAATTATATGTTGGAGCCATATCTGCTGGCCGCGAAACAAGTCTGGCAGCAGAAGCCTGCAGTAAGATTTATCACCTCGCAAATTAATCGCGCGCGTTATCAGGAATTTGTCGCGAAATGGCAAGCGATTGCGCCTGAATTACCAATCACTTGTTTTGAAGCGCGTGCGCAGGATGTGTTGGCGGCTGCGGATGTTGTTGTCGTGACATCTGGCACGGCTACGCTGGAAACGATGCTTTATAAAAAACCGATGGTAATTGCTTATCGCATGTCGCCGGTGGTTTATAAACTGGTACGCTGGATGATCACTGCGCCGTATGCAGGTCTGCCAAACTTGTTAGCCAATGAAATGATCGCGCCGGAGCTGATACAAACAGAAGTGACGCCAGAAGCAATCGCCACTATTTTACTGGAATATTTAAACCATCCTGAAAAAATCCACGCGCTTGAAAAGCGTTTTACGG
>DAIDIB010000082.1 GCA_027459575.1 Gammaproteobacteria bacterium
TCGTCGTCCCGGCATGTACACCGACACCACCAACCCCAATCACCTCGCACATGAAGTCATTGATAACAGCGTAGACGAAGCGCTGGAAGGACATGCTTCGCGCATTGATGTTATCCTGCATAAAGATGGTTCGCTTAGCGTCACAGACAACGGTCGCGGCATGCCAGTCGATATTCACCCGGAAGAAAAAGTTTCGGGCGTGGAATTAATCTTCACCCGTCTGCACAGCGGCGCGAAGTTTTCCAATAAACAATATAAATTTTCCGGTGGCTTACACGGCGTGGGTATTTCCGTCGTCAACGCATTATCCACCAAGCTGGAAGTGCTCATTCAGCGCGGCGGCAATCAATATGCCATGGCGTTTGCCAATGGCGATAAAATCGGCAACCTTAAAACAGTTGGCAAAGCGGATAAAAATACCAGCGGCACCACGGTACACTTCTGGCCAGACAGCAAATATTTTGATAGCTCACATTTTGCTATCAAAAAATTAAAGCACACCTTACGCGCCAAAGCGGTACTGTGTCCTGGCTTGCATGTAACATACACCGACGAAGCAACTGGCAAAACAGAAGAATGGTATTACGAAAATGGCTTGAGTAATTACCTGGTAGAAGCCATAGGCAGTGCAGACCGCCTGCCAGAAGAACCACTCATAGGCTCGTTTGCCAGCGAACACGAAGCGGTAGATTGGGCGGCCGTCTGGCTCACAGACGGCAGCGAAATCATCGGCGAAAGTTATGTGAATTTAATTCCGACGCCATTAGGCGGCACGCATGTAACCGGCTTTCGTCAAGGCTTATCAGATGCGCTGCGTGAATTTTGCGAATTTCGTAATTTACTGCCGCGCGGCATTAAATTATCGCCGGAAGATATTTGGGAACAGTGCGCGCACATTGTGTCGGTAAAATTACATGATCCGCAATTTGCCGGACAGACCAAAGAGCGACTGTCATCACGCGAATGTGCTACTTTTGTTTCTGGCGTCGTGAAAGACGCCTTCAGTTTATGGCTAAATCAACATGTCGCGGCCGGCGAAATATTAGCGAATCTCGCCATCAGCAATGCTCAAAAACGTTTGAAAGCAGCACAAACCGTGGCGCGCAAAAAAGTCACCTCTGGCCCCGCGTTGCCCGGCAAATTAATCGATTGTTCGAATCAGGATTTAAAACGCAGCGAATTATTTTTAGTGGAAGGCGACTCGGCGGGCGGTTCAGCGCGACAAGCGCGCAACCGCGAGTTTCAAGCCGTCATGCCGTTACGCGGAAAAATTTTAAATACTTGGGAAATCGATTCCGGCGAAATTTTATCGTCACAGGAAATCCATGATATTTCAGTCGCGATTGGCGTTGACCCCGCCTCATCCAACATTGAAGGATTACGCTACGGTAAAATTTGCGTACTCGCCGACGCAGATTCAGACGGCAACCACATCGCCACATTATTATGCGCTCTGTTTGTTAAACATTTCCGTCCATTGGTGGAAGCGGGTCACATTTATATCGCGATGCCACCTTTGTTCCGTATTGATCACGGCAAACAAGTGTATTACGCGCTGGATGAGGCGGAAAAACAGGGCATTCTTGATCGCATCAGCGCTGAAAATAAAGGCAAGACACCGAAGGTCAACGTCATTCGATTTAAAGGCTTGGGCGAGATGAATCCCATACAGTTGCGTGAAACGACGATGGATCCTGATACGCGGCGGTTGATGCAATTAACGTTGAAAGAAAAAGATAAGACGGATGAAATGATGGATATGCTGCTTGGTAAAAAGCGTGCATCGGATAGGAAGGCGTGGTTAGAGTCGAAGGGAAATTTGGCGGAGATTTAAAAGCCCCAGACATAAAGAACATGTCCGGGCTACACGCGAAGCGGCAGGCGTTAAACGGCGGACCGGGAGGCTCTGTTCTTTTTTCGCAGCGAAGCGAGAAAAAAAACAGACCTACCGGGACGTGGTTACCGTATCACCGATGAAGTTGATCCAGGCATGGGTCCCCGCCTTCGCGGGGATGACAGAGTTCGGTGGATGACAGAGTTCGGTGGATGACAAAGAGAGAAACAAAATGGCAACAAACAATATAGAACACATACCCGTAAGAGAATACGCGGAGAAAGCCTATCTCGACTACTCCATGTACGTCATTTTAGACCGCGCGCTGCCGCATATTGGCGATGGCTTAAAACCCGTACAACGCCGCATCGTCTACGCAATGTCCGAGCTTGGCTTAAAATCCATTGCCAAATTTAAAAAATCCGCCCGCACCGTCGGCGACGTACTCGGTAAATATCACCCACACGGCGATTCAGCCTGCTACGAAGCACTCGTGCTAATGGCGCAACCATTTTCCTATCGCTACCCGCTGATAGAAGGACAAGGCAACTTCGGCTCACCCGACGATCCAAAATCATTCGCTGCGATGCGTTACACCGAATCGCGATTATCAGCTTATGCCGACGCATTACTCTCCGAATTAGTTTCCGGCACCGTCGACTGGATGCCTAACTTCGACGGCACCATGACAGAGCCCACATTACTACCCGCGCAATTACCCAATGTGCTGCTGAACGGCACCACCGGCATTGCCGTTGGCATGGCGACAGATATCCCGCCACATAATTTGACGGAAGTGATCAATGGACTCGTGCATATTTTGGATAATCCCGATGCCACACTTGGCGATATTTTAAAATATATACCGGGACCCGATTACCCAACCGACGCGGAAATTATCACGCCTAAAACAGATCTAAAAGACATGTACAAGACCGGCAACGGCAGTATTCGCATGCGCGCGGTGTACACTGAGGAAAATGACGAAATTGTGATTACCGCGCTACCGCATCAAGTCTCGGGTGGCAAAGTACTGGAACAAATCGCGCAACAAATGCAAGACAAGAAGTTACCGCTCGTCTCCGACCTGCGCGATGAATCCGATCACGAAAACCCAACACGATTGGTGATTGTACCTCGCTCCAATCGCGTCGATGTATTGGCACTCATGGACCACCTGTTCGCCACAACTGATTTAGAACGTACTTATCGTGTTAACCTGAACATGATCGGCCTGGATGGCAAACCACAAGTTAAAAATTTGTTGCAGATTTTAACGGAATGGCTGCAATACCGCACCACAACGGTTAAACGTCGCTTGCAACATCGTCTTGATATTATCACTTACCGTTTGCATATATTGGAAGGCTTGATTTTAGTTTATCTCAACCTCGACGAAGTGATTCGAATCATTCGCAAGGAAGACGAACCCAAACCCGTATTAATGAAAAAGTTCAAGCTTAGCGAAGACCAGGCCGATGCGATTCTCGACACCAAACTGCGTCATCTCGCCAAACTGGAAGAAATGCAGATCAAACGCGAGCAAGATGAGCTGTCCAAAGAAAAAGACGAGATTGAAAAAACGCTTGGCTCTTCCGCCAAGTTAAAAAAATTAATTCGCGCCGAATTATTGGCAAACGCAGAAAAATTTGGCGATGACCGACGCTCACCCATTGTCGTGCGCAAAGAAGCGCAAGCCATGAAAGAAACTGAAATTCTGCCGACTGAGCCTATTACTGTTGTACTTTCACAAAAAGGCTGGGTGCGCGCAGCGAAAGGACATGAAGTAGATGTTATTGGATTAAGTTATAAAGCAGGCGATGAATATCGATCTTCCGCGACAGGTCGCAGCAATCAAAGCGCAGTATTTTTAGATACCACCGGCCGCTCCTATTCTTTGCCAGCGCATACTTTACCCTCCGCCCGCGGCCAAGGCGAACCACTTACCGGCAAACTTAATCCGCCGCCCGGCGCGGAATTTATCGGCGCCATGCTGGGTGACGCTGAGCAACTCTATTTATTAGCATCCGACGCAGGTTACGGCTTTATTGTTAAACTCGAAGAAATGTATGCCAAAAATCGTGCCGGCAAAGCCATGCTTTCAGTGCCCAATGGCTCTCGTGCGCTCGCGCCACGCCAGGTAAACAACGTGGAAAATAATTACGTTGCGGTCGTTACTAACATGGGTAACTTGCTCGTCTTCGCACTGAAAGAACTACCCCAGCTAGCCAAAGGCAAGGGCAACAAGATGATCAGCATTCCCAGCGCCAAAGCAGCATCACGCGAAGAATTTGTCATCGACATGGCCATACTTAACGCCGAGCAGAATTTACTGATCATGAGCGACGGCAAACCATTCACGCTTAAAGCCGCCGACTGGAAAAATTATGTTGGCGAGCGCGCGCGTCGTGGCAACAAATTACCACGCGGTTGCAGACAGGTTGTTGGCTTAAAGGTGGAATAATTTATGCACGCCATGCTCATGGAAAAGCAAGGTGAAAAATTGCGTTATGTAGAACTGCCAATCCCAGAACTACAAACCAATGAAGTGCAAATCAATGTACACGCATGTGGTATTTACCGCACAGATTTACACGTGGTCGATGGCGATTCAAAACACCCGACACTGCCCGTTATACCCGGACATCAAATTGTGGGAACCATCACCAACCTGACGCGTTCGGATGGCGAAGAGTTTTTGGCACGCGCTGTCGTCATTGACGTTTCTAACTAGGTGATGTTCTTATGAAAATTACGTTTCTAGGGGCGACAAGAACAGTGACGGGGTCGAAGTATCTCATCAGCACCGACACTAAAAAAATACTGGTCGATTGCGGTTTATTTCAAGGATACAAAGAATTGCGCTTGCGCAACTGGAATAAATTACCCTTCGACGCACAAAAAATAGATGCCGTTATTTTAACGCACGCGCACATCGACCATTCTGGCTATTTGCCTTTACTGGTAAAAAATGGTTTCAAAGGTAAAATTTATTGCACACCAGGCACCCGGGATTTGTGCGCCATCTTGCTTCCTGACAGCGGTCACATTCAGGAAGAAGACGCTAATCGCGCTAACAGATACAATTATTCCAAACACAAACCCGCGTTACCGCTGTATACCAGAGATGAAGCCATCACAGCATTAGATCAATTTTCCCCTATTGATTTTAACGAGCCTTATCAGCTTTTCAAAAATATTACCATCAGCTTTTCACCAGCAGGTCATATTATTGGCTCGTCCGTGGTGAGACTGGAATATCAAAACAAGTCTATTGTCTTTTCTGGTGATTTAGGTCGACCGCATCATCTTGTGATGAAATCACCCGCCATTGTTTCTTCCACTGATTATCTGGTCATTGAATCCACTTATGGAGACCGCTTGCATGATCGCAGCAATCCGCTCGACCAAATAGCGGATGTCGTTCAACACACCGCGGCGAATGGCGGTTCGGTGATTATTCCCGCGTTTGCGGTGGGCAGATCACAAGATATACTTTATTGCCTTTACCAGCTTAAAAAAGCAAAGCGCATACCCGATATTCCCATTTTTCTTGACAGCCCCATGGCGGAAAATGTCAGCGATCTTCTCATTAAACATTTGAACGAACATACTCTCACCCGAGAACAATGCAAAGAAACCTGTCAAACCGCTCAATACATAAAAACACCCGATGAATCTAAAGCGATTGACCAGATCAAAACACCTTCTATCATTATCTCCGCGAGCGGCATGGTGGAAGGAGGCAGAATCTTACATCACTTAAAAGTATTTTTGCCTGATCATCACAATACCATTCTGTTAACGGGTTATCAGGATCCTGGTACGCGAGGTGATCGATTGATGCGTGGAGAAAGTGAAATTAAAATTCATGGGGAAATGATTCCTGTGCGTGCACGTATTGTCGCCATGAGTAACATGTCCGCGCATGCTGATTATGAAGAAATTATTGGCTGGCTGAAAAACTTTAAACAAAAACCGAAGAAAACATTTATCACGCATGGCGATCAGGACAGTACGCTGTCTTTGAAAAATAAAATTGAGCAAACGCTCGGGTGGAAATGTGAGATACCGGAGTATTTGCAGTCAGAAGTGTTATAACCTATATCGTTCCGGTGGGGGCGAGAATCCTCACCGCTCCCCGGATGAAATTTAAAAAGCAAATTTCATCCGGGCTACATTAGGTTTTGGTAGAACGCATGGCGATTTCAGTAAATTCATCGACAATATCATCTCGCCCCACCATTTGCTGTTCTTTAGCCGCATTTTTCTTGGCAAAAAAAGCATTTAGTGAAGCTGCTAATGATTCGCTCTGAGCTGCCTTTGCTGATCGAGGCTTGATGGGTATCGGTTGCGATGGCGCTGGCCTGTCTTCAGGTGTCTGCACTGGGGTGACAACACTTACACTCGCGGGTATGGGTGGCAAGGCAGGTGGTTTTTCCATTTTGATTAATGGCTTAGCTTGAGGCTTTGTTCTAGCACCTTTGCCAAATACTCCCATTAACATGGCATGTTTTTCTGATAGCTTATCAGCATCAATTTTTTTGGCTTCAGGTTTATCTACTTTTTTTATTTTACCTTTTAAAAAATCATTCATTGTGTCGATAAATTCTTTTTTCATTTTAGTTTCTATACGTCCAATATGTATATTCTCTTTTTCTTTATCAGTTAGTCGTTTTTGAGCTTCATCCTTTTTCTTCTCTTCTTCTTTCTGTTTGATGGCAGCGTGAGCTTTCTCAAGGAAAATTCTTCTAAGACGAACGCGAGTCGTTTCATCATCTTTCTCAGACTTCTGAAATTCTTTTTCATCTTCATTAATGGGATTATATTTTCCTGTCGCCTCAATTAACTTATCGAGCACAGTGGTATTCAAAGAAGTTGATTTGCACGCGCCACTTTCCAGCAGCCCTGTGAGTATGGCAAAACGGCCAAATACTTCTTCAGGGCGATCTTTAAATTCTGCGATTGCCGCAATAGCCTTATCTAATTCACTACCTCTGTAACGACTAAAAGGTAAAACAAAAAGCTGCCAGAAGTAACTTAAACTTTCGCCAGAATAGTCTTTTTTGGCAGATTCAAGAATTTGATTAATATTGGTTTGCAACCTCAACCTTTCTTCTTCATTCCTAAAAGTTAGCAAGTAAACCATGATATCTTGAGCGGCTTGTTCTAGATTAACTGCAACGTCCTTTCTCTGTGTCATAACGAATTCCCTTTTTATTTGACTAATATTTTGATTCTAGCTGAAGGCCGCTTTGGAATTCTTAAGGAAATATTAAGAGAGCTTTAATAATCTGGGAAGCTCCTCGCTACCCTCGGAATGACAACTCATATTCCGTCATCAATATAGCAAGCGCGCAGGAAACCGTACTGAGATGGATGTCCTTGATATGACTCATCAAAACCGGCACTCGACCACCCAATAAAAGCCCGGCGTTGCGAGACTCTGCCAAGTATTCCAGCTGCTTTGACAGGATCGCGCCCGTTTCAACATTAGGCACAACCAGAATATCTGCTTCACCAATGACAGGAGAAGCGATCCCCTTTGCTTTTGCCACTTCAACTGAAACAACATTATCAAATGTTAAAGGGCCATCAACAATCGCGCCTTTGATCTGGCCACGCTCCGCCATTTTGCAAAGTGCTGCGGCATCGACCGTCGAGCGCATATTTTGGCTGATATTATCAACGCCCGCCAGAATAGCGACGCGCGGTTCCGCAATACCTAAAGCACGGGCAAAGTCGATGGCATTTTGCGTGATGCCGCGCTTCACATCCAGACCAGGATCAAAATTAATGTGCGTGTCAGTAAGAATGAGCGCTTTAGCATAAGTTGGCACATCAAGCACCGCGGCATAGCTTAATACGCGATCGGTTAAAATTCCCTTATCATGTTTTCTCAAAGCATGCAGCAGATCTTCACGAACCGCCGCGCCACGAATTAACAAACCCACTTCATCATTACGAGCCAGCTGCACGGCTTTTTGAATGGCACTATGACTATTCTCACAATCAACAATTTCATATTTGCGAATATCCACTTGTGCCGACTGCGCGACTTGCACAATACGTTCTTTAGGGCCAATTAATACTGGCTTGATCAAGCCTTCTTGCTCGGCATCCTGTACAGCCTGCAAAATTTTTTCATGCACTGGATAAATTACACCGGCATGTAGCGCGCCATGCTGTTTTGCTTTTTCTATATAAGGTGTAAATAAAGATTTAATGCGACGCAAACTAATTTCAGGCATCACGACTTTTGGCCGCCGAATTTTTTTATCAGGCGCGATAACTTCTGCCTGTCCTTCAAGCACAACTTCATCTTTCTGGTTTCGACATTCACAGGAAAATATAATTCGTTTTTTTTCCGGTTTTTTTTCCAGCGCTGCCACAGTAACCTTCAGCGTATCACCAATTGCCACAGGTTTTTTGAAACGCAACGTCTGTCCAATGTAAATAGTGCCAGGCCCCGGCAACTCCGTACCCAACACCGTCGAAATCAGCGCCCCACCCCACATGCCATGAGCGATGATTTTCTTGAACATGTCACTTTGCGCGTATTCCGCATCTACATGCGCGGGGTTGATGTCACCCGACATGATGGCGAAAACTTGAATGTCTTTTTCTGTGAGCGTGCGGTTTAGACTGGCGGAATCGCCAATGTTGATTTCATCGAAGGTGCGGTTTTCCAGGTATTCCATTTTCGTAGCCTCAAAGTCCTTTTGACTATTATAACATGCAACAAGCCCAATTTAAGAAATGTATATAAATATATAGACATACTTTAAATTTATGTCTATATATTTATATACATTTAGTGCCTAAGCAGCATTTATTCTGGATGTAAAAGGGTTAAGACGTAATCGTTTTACATGCTGCTGTGCCTGCCATAAATCATAGACATCGCTCCCGGACATAAAA
>DAIDIB010000083.1 GCA_027459575.1 Gammaproteobacteria bacterium
AAAATCCATTCCTGTCCCACCACAACATTTTTATCTTTCTGCCGCTTCTGTCCCGAAATAAAAATAACTGCCCCGATGCAGGATTTAACAATAGCTGATCGGCAACTAGCATAATTAACCCGTCAATTTGTTTGCGAAAATCGATCGGCATTGGATGTAACCAGATAGGCTCACTCATAGTGAAAATCATTTTGGCAGCCTTTCAAGAACAAACGATAACGCTGAAAGATCATGTATTTTTAAAATATGGCCGCGTAACTTCAGGGTGCAGAGTGTGGCATGTGGCGCTGACAATTCCGGTGTTTGTAATTTAACAGGAATAAATTCTGATGACACTGGCGGCAGCCTTTTAAGCCAGTAACCAAAGCGGTCATAGTTTATGTTATTCTCTCTGCAATATTGTGAGCGAGATAAACCACTCGTTTTTAATCGTACTAATTGCTGTTCCCAAAATTCTCTACCTTCAATTGCTGTTGACATATGCTTATTCCATCATTATTTGCTGGAACAAGCGTACAAGATAAAATTAATGATTACAGGATGGGGAGGATGGATCGCTTACGAATGCTCGCATAATCATTACCCACCATGTTTAAGCCTTAGCCAAACCAACCCATGCAATTAACGTTCACCTTATAAAAACTATCCACAGATTTCAAATCATTCGCAACAACCTATAACATCTGAGAAATGTTTCAAAACGGTAATATTCAATCATTAAACGGCATAATTATTATACCACTTTTTCAATCTGCTCATATATCCGCGCATTTTTTCGTTCCAACATCCAAACATCCAACGCCTGCTGCATGTTAAGCCAGCTCTCTGGGGTGGTACCGAGAAAATGCGCCAGCCTGATACCTATGTCAGGCGTAAGCGGGCGATGCTCATGCAAAACCTGCGAAACAGTGCGACGCGACACACCTAGACGATCTGCCAGTTCAGTTTGGCTAATGCCTAATGATGGCAACACATCTTCGCGCAAAATAGCGCCGGGATGCGTTGGCTTGCGTTGTTTCGATCTCAGTGTACTCATTAGTGATAATCCTCCAAATTTACATCAAGTGCTTCACCATTCACAAAACGGAATGTAATTTTCCAATTTTGTCGGACTGCAACACTAAACACACCTTTTCTGTTGCCTTTCAATTCGTGAAAATCCCAGCCAGGGATGTTCATATCTATAGGAACTGTTGCTGTATCTAACCGGTCAAGGATGCGAGAAATTTTCGCTAAATCTTTTGCATCCAACCCTTTCTTAATATCTTTTATGAAAAATTGCTCTAGACCTTTGTGTTTGAAATTTTTAATCATTTGTCCCTATCCTTTAATTGTAACCTATCAGGTTACAATGTCAAGCACTCACTTTCTCATTTCTATTAAAATCAAGTACTTCGGCTTTTTCGGCAGTTGCCAATTTCAATATTTGCTCTGAAATTAACTGCATTGGCTTACGCAATCTTTCCACATCCATTACGATATAGCCCGCAGTTACATCCTGCGTCATTTTATGGTTTAGCAATCGCTTTAAAGCGTAAGCTGGAATATCCAGACTTTCTGCAATGGTAATAAATGTTCTCCGCAAATCACGCAAAGTAAAACTTACCCCAGATTTGGCGATGATTTTCTTCATGACTTTGCGCGGTTCGATGTTATAACCTGTTTTGCCGTTGCCCGGAAAAACATAAGGTGAATCTCTTTGATCGGCTTTTCGATTCTCGAACAAGTTATGGAGAAAATCTGCCATTGGCAACACATGTGATTGATGGTTTTTCGTATCGTTGATTGTAATTGTTTTTCCCTTCAAATCAACTCTATCCCAAGTTAATTCAATGGCTTCTTGCCTTCTCAAACCAGTAAAAAGCAGCAACAAAAAATAATCGCGTAATATGGACGACTTGCCTGTCCGGCGCTCGTCTTTCACCTCCATGACAGCCTTATACCAATCAGGCAATTCATGGGTTTTAATGACTGTTTGCTTTCGATCTACGCGATACCATGCGCGTGTGTGAGATATCCGTTTAACTGGATTTTCCAGAATCAGTGACCGCCCCTCTGCATCTTCATATTCACCAGCAGCGAAATTAAAAAGGGCTCGCAAAAACCGCAAGCAGAATTAGCTCTTGCTGGACTACGTTCCCCATACTCAGAATGACGCTTTGCTACCATGTCTTTGGTGATATCTAACAACGGTTTATTTTGCCAATCAGAGAATACCTGTTTCATGAGACGCGTATAATCAAGTATCGTGAGCGGTTTGAGCGCCTTCCTTGCCTTTAGATAAGCATCGAAGGTTTCTTGCAGTGTCACTCCTCTGGCTTTTTTCTCTCTACGCTCGGCAAGCGAGTCAATACCAATAGCAATTTGACCCAATAGCTTCTGAGCCTGCCTCCTAGCCTGCTCCACTGTCAGCTCTGGATAACGCCCAATGGTGATACGACGCAGCTTACGATTGACCAACTTCTCAATAAAGAATGCCCGAGAACCGCCAGAAGTCACCCGCACACCAAAGCCCTTCATGCTGTCATCATAATATCGCTTTTGAACGGTTTTATTTTTAACGATTGCTTGAGGAATTGGCAATTTATCCACGAACAGCTTGGTAATCTTCATATTTGCATCCCTGTTTGACCGTGTCGAACATATGTCGAAGGAACAGTTAAAAGTGTCGCTAAGAACATTGGATGCATTATAGAAAGATAGAAGCTTAAAACAAGGGATATTTTTCTATTTCAAAATGTGTCGAATTTGTTAAAACTGCTTGAGAATAAGTAGAAGTAGGCTCATAATCCTTTGGTCCTAGGTTCAAGTCCTAGTGGGCCCATTAAAAATCAACTACTTAGATGCACTTTCAGTAAGTATTCGGTTTAGACGTCAATAAAATAAACCTATTAGCACTGTCATCCCGCACGGAGGCCGCCCTCTGTCATTGAAAAGATCACTGAACTATCGCGGCCGGAGATGCGAGATCCAGTAGCGGCCTCGCTTAAAATGCAATTTAATATTGCCAACATGCATTAAAATAAGTATCTTGCTGTCGCTCAAGTACATGACCATAAAGGATTAAAGCTTCAAGCCTTACAACCTTGTTGAAAAGGTTCTTATTCATGCCAAGATAGGCAGGGGCATCTTTGATGCCTGATATAGCGCCGGTCAGGTTGGGTCATCCGATCTCTTCCGTTTATAGCTTATGGTGATTTTGGTGATGATACTATTTGTATACTCTTAGTCAATACTAATAGTATCTTTTGGCTGGGGCAGGCTTGTGCTGTTGTGCCGCTAATAGCAATCCTATTGCCGGCACAACAGCACAAAGAGAGCTAACCACATGAATTTAATAGGAAGACATGAACTCGACTTTGGCACTTTATGCGGCTCGCGACAACTGATCTAGCAAGGTTTCCCACTGTTCCAGCTTAATTTTCACATAGTCACCATCAAACGTAGAGTCGTTAAAATGATTTTTTGCCAATATACTACGTCTGACAAACGCAATAATGTCAGAGAAGGTAGCATCCGAATTTTTGTCATACCACGTGGTAGATAAAATCGGTAACGCATTGTTTTTTAGCATTTCAATAGCGAACAAGCAGATCAATGAGAACAATGCCATCAGGCAGGGTGTGGTTCTAGCAATGGCTTTATCCGACCATTGTCGCTGCGTTTCTATACCTAGATGCGCACGAGTTTCAAAAAACGTGACTTCAACGTTCCAGCGCAGAATAAAATAATTAATAATTTTTTCAGGCTCGAGTTTTATATCCGTACTAAAGAACGCTTCAGCTTGATTTGTGTCTGCATCAAAAACAAGCACCCAGCGAACCAATAATGGTTTTTCGCCAGGCGAATACCAAAGGTTAATGCCGCTCAGGATGCGAACTTGTTTTGTTTCGCCCCCGTACCATGACACTGACGCATCAAGCCAGGATGGTGCGGGGTCGTTAGCTAGTTCCTTTAGTGAAGAAAATCGCTTTCCCTTTTCCCGACGGCGGCCTAATTGTCCTTTTGCGGGAGTCGGTGCTAGCTCATAAAGTGCAACATCCAGTCTCAAGCGCGAAACTAATGTCACGTTATTTTTAATACAAGCATGCCCAAGCCTGATGCAAGCAAAACCGCCGTCACCGATGAGTATAAATGCGCGTCCAAGCCAGCGAGCAATGATACGTACAGCAAGGATTGTCCAATCAACACTGGTTTTATGCGCTCGCTTTTTGGCTGTGTTTGCTTTTTTGGAAGGAGCCAGAATGGTCATAAAGGGAAGCGCCCATGTACGCTTGCACCAGGGCAATGGAACAATCAACATGAAGCAAACCCATTTCAGCCCATAACATTTGACAACAAATTTTTGTGTTGACCGGCAGGCATCGCGGTAACAACCTTTAGATTTGATCTTCCTGCCATTGCGCCGCTCTATCGTATCATCGACGACAATTAAGACCGGCAAGGAGGCTGGTAGAAGTTGCACCAGCAATCCCAATAAAATTTTTGCGCACGCTATACTGTTCCACTTTGCCAGATTAAGAACACGGTGATATTTTTCAAAGCGCCTTTCCTGCGCAAGCCCCATTATCCGTAAAATAGAGCTGACACGGCGCGCACCTTGACATAAGATAGCGCCGGTTAAAAGCACCAATATATGCTTCCAGGTTGGGACAGTAAACAGACTGGTAAAAGGCTTAAGAATAGCCGCCATTCCTTGTGGCAAAGAGCGCATTGATTGTCCTTATCATGACGATGGAATATAAATGGCAGAAACAATAACGGTTCATGCGGTATTTCGCAAAGGGGTTCTTAAAGAAATTCCTATCGAAATGTTACACAGTGGAACCTACCAGCCACGTGATACGTTCTCAGAAGAGGCGCTGGAATCACTTGCTAAAACCATCGAACAGCTTGGCATATTAGAACCACTTATTGTTCGGGCATCCCCAAAGCAAAACCAATTTGAAATCGTAGCAGGTGAAAGACGTTGGCGAGCAGCTAAACGTGCAGGGCTCACGGTTGTTCCCTGTTTAATATCCGATTATACCAATGAACAAGCCGCGCAAATTGCACTGATTGAAAATACGCATCGTGAGGCGCTCAACCCAATCGCAGAGGCACAAGCCATGCAGCGACTAGTAGATGAGTTTACATATACGCATGATGAAATCAGTCTGCTGTTAGGCGTTAGTCGCTCACATGTAACCAACTTACTTCGTTTACTTAGGCTTGATGGACGTATACAACACTGGATGAGGCAAGGACATTTAAGCGAAGGCCATGGAAAATTATTAGCAGGAACTGCTTATGAAAAACAATACTGGTATGCCTATTATGCGATTAAAAAAGAATGGTCGGTGAGTACATTAGACAATGCAATCAAGGCAGGAGAAGATAAAAAATCAGCGGCGAGTAGAGCAAGAAAATCAGTGCAACCTCTATCACCGCTTGAAAAACAGCTAACAGAACAATTTGGATTTCCGCTGAAGGTGGCTATTAATAAAAATGATACGGGTTATTTTCGTATTCCATTCCATGACCGTGCTCACATGCAGACAATTTTAGATAAATTAGGTTGCCATTCCATTGTATTAGAGCCGCAGGAATAGTATGAAACGTTGGGATGCTAACAATATGCTTGAGATTGACAAAAAACTCTTTGCCAAAATCCACCGGCGGAAAAAGCATGCCAACCATAATAACGACGTGCATTTCATGGCAAGAGAAATAGATGAATGGCTGCCACAGGGCATACGGGCTATGATCAATGGAACATACGATCCGCGTTGTTTAAAACGTTATTATTTTGAGGATGAAGTTGTTGATCAGCTACATCTCTCGGATCGAATATTTCAGCATATTTTGCTGAAACAGTTAAAGCCAACGTTTAAACACGTGATGAACCCAAATTGCTGCCACTTGTCCGGGCCTTCCGGTGTTCGGTACGCAACACAGCGCATAAAGCAGGTGCTAGAAGAAGATAAGCCTAAATACGTGTTGATAATTGATATTAAATCTTACTATGCTTCGATACCGCATTTTAAACTCTTGCAGGACATCAGAAAATATTATGATGATCCGAAAGTGCTTACGATGCTTGAAAATATTATCACTAATCCGATTGATACACCAAGAGGTTATAAAAACCCATCGCACGGCATCGCATTACGCGGCCCGCTATCCCAGTTTTTTAGCGCACTCTATCTAAAGCCGCTAGATGATGCACTATCGAGCATGAAAATTTTTTACCTGCGCTATCAGGATGATGCTATCGTGCTATGCAAAACTAAACGGCAGCTTGTACGCTGTCGCAGGTGCATCATGGAAGTGCTGCACGAAAGAAAATTAAGGTTATCCCGCAAGAAATCGCGCATAGGATCTATCGCGCCCAGCTTTCATTTTTTGGGCGTTAATTATCTGTCGACGCAACCGACAGATAACACCACTCTAACGCATGTAAATGATGATTTAATCGCACAAAATGATGTTGTTTATTCTTTAGTCATCGGGGGGGGTAAGGACATCAAATCATCAAGCGCATTCGCCTGTTTGCATTGTTCCGCATGCGAGGACATTGCGTAAGGCAAGAACGCAAGTACAGTTAATGGTCTCTTCTGGGTTTTCTACCCGCCGTATCAGAAGCTACTTGCATCACTTTGTTTTGTGGTGGGTGAACTCAACAAGAATTTGGAATTACGAAGAAATAATAAAGTGGTTTTGTGATGCTTGTTTTGAGATACAGCCAGCCGCTGTTGCAACTGGCTTATTACTCAAACGCATCAGAGAATCACGCGGCCGGACCGCTTGTCATTTGCCGAGGTGTGGTCTGGGTGTCGCAGCAATTGCTGCGTAATAACACGTCCAAAAATTTGTTGTTTTTGCTTGACATAATTTTTCCAGCAACTGCGCAGCCCTCGCGCGCGGGCGGGGGCGGCGCCGAAGGCCGGGGCAGGCCGCGGCGAGCCGAATATTCCACATAAAAACTCAAAACCAGAACCGAAACGAGAATCACGGGCCGCCCGATATAAATCTTCACCACTTTTCAATTTATGCGACGCCGCCTTCGGTGAGATTTTCTTTTCTTTTCCTTTCTGAATAGCTGTCACTACATCATCCAGGCTTTCGCACCAAATCTCGCCGGTTTCGGGTGTCAGTGCGCTCTGATTCAGACCCATCAATCGAACACATAATGTATCCAGTTTGTTCCAGTTATAATTGAAGGCTGGGAAATTTTTCATATACGCTTTGAAGATTGCCAAAAGGAGCAGTTCTTCATCAATATGCTCATCTAATTTTATCGCAGTTTTTGGTACCAGTATGTTAAGTAACGCAGAGAGCGCCAATTCTGTTTTTTCACTTAATACGACATTGAGAGGAACACCATTTTCGCCCGGTACACCATTCGGGAAGGTTTCATCTTTGAATACATCTATCAATGATTGCGCATAGTCTGCGTATTCTTTCGGAATAATAAGTTCATCTTCACCATCTGCATTTTTTTGTATTTCATATGTTTTCCAGGCTGATAAAGATTCACGTTTCGCATTAATAACATCTTCAGTCTGCTCAAGATTGTTGTAATATGGCAGCAGCAACTCAATCATTTTAATTTGTTTACGCTTCGCGGCAATAGATAATGCATCTTCATTTTCTGCATCAATAATAAGCCAAGTATGTTGGCTTTGTATTTCCAGACCTTTCAGTGCTTTTACGAGCAACAGCTCAGGATTTTTCTCTAATAATTCAGCTACTTTTTTTCGATTGTCATCGATTACTGCTTGCAGAAATATTGGCATTAGTCTTGCATGAATTTTCTGTTCGATAACACTTGATACATTTTGTGGATCGACGGATACAGGGGCTTCGATATTGAATATGCTTTGCTTTACCAGTGCATCAAATGCCATGTCTTCTAATTTAGAAATTTGTCGATTGCCTGCCATGTGAGAGCCTCGTTTGGAAAAGTGAAAAGTAGTGTTTATAGTTATGAGTGTATATTTTATATACAAAATAGGCAGGATACAAGCAGAATTTATATGAGTACAAGTGGTCGATTTTAGATCAATTATTCCACGATAGAACCTTAGCTAAAGGGTCTATCTCGCGGAAAAAGTGCCAAAGTCCAGATGAAGAAAAAGCCAAACTCGAAGATTTCTTCAAATCTGATCGTCCAGAATTTTTGGCCATCTATGGCAGACGCCGTATTGGCAAAACATTTCTGATCAAGCAGACGTTTGCCGAAAGAGATTGTATCTTCGTAACTGTTCAGCGGTTAACGCTGAACTAATCGTGCCCGTGTGCGTGCCCGTGCCCGCGTGCGGCTTTTAATAACGGGTTAATTAACCATAAATGCAGGTACCTTTCCTTGAAATAACAGCTCTAACGCTTCTGTCATTGTGACATTATGCTTTTGACAAGTTAATAGATAACTTCTTATTCTGCAAAATATATGCGCCCCTTCCATTGAGTCGCTCAAGTAAGTTCCTTGATTTTGTTTTTTTAACACGCCCTCGCCGTTTAGGTTCTGCTGGAAAAGGTGTCGG
>DAIDIB010000084.1 GCA_027459575.1 Gammaproteobacteria bacterium
CGGTACCGCAAGGGCAAACGATCATCGAAGCCGCGGATGCCGCCGGTATTTACATCCCGCGTTTCTGCTATCACAAGCATTTAACCGTCGCCGCCAACTGTCGCATGTGCCTGGTTGAAGTCGAAAAATCACCCAAAGCCTTACCCGCCTGCGCGACACCCGTCATGCCCGGTATGAAAGTCGCCACTCGCTCACAAAAAACCATCGAAGCGCAACGCGCGGTAATGGAATTTTTACTCATCAATCACCCACTCGATTGTCCCATCTGCGATCAAGGCGGCGAGTGCGAGTTGCAAGATTTAGCAATGGGCTACGGTTCGTCACAATCAAAATACAATGAATGTAAACGTTCCGTCGCCGATGAAAATTTAGGGCCACTTATTTCAACTGAAATGACACGCTGTATTTTGTGTACTCGTTGCGTGCGATTCGGCACAGAAATTGCTGGATTACGCGAACTTGGCGTCACCAATCGCGGCGGACACGCAGAAATTCGTACTTTCGTCGAGCAGACAGTTACCTCCGAAGTTTCTGGCAATATCATTGATTTGTGTCCGGTCGGCGCGCTGACTTCCAAACCATTTCGTTTCAAAGCACGCGCGTGGGAGTTACAACAAGCGCCGAGCATCGCGCCGCATGATTGTCTGGGTTCTAACATCAATGTGCACACACGCTATGGCACTGTGATGCGCGTTGTGCCGCGCGAAAACGCCGTGGTTAATGAAACCTGGTTGTCAGATCGCGACCGCTATAGTTACGCAGGTTTGTATCACGCCGATCGCCTCAGCGAACCCAAAGTAAAAATTAACGGCTGCTGGGAAACCGTTGGCTGGGAAAAAGCGCTGGAAGTAGCAGCCAAAGGCTTGCAAGAAGTAGCACAAAAAGCGGGCGCGGATAATGTTGGCGCCTTGGCATCGCCCAGCTCGACCACCGAAGAATTATTTTTACTGCAAAAAATCACTCGCGCATTAGGCAGCGAAAACATCGATCATCGTTTACGTGAAGTAGATACAAGTGATACGCAAGCTCTTGGCGCGTTTCCTGGTTTAGGTATGCCGATCACGGATATCGAAAAATGCGATGCGGTTGTGTTGATCGGTTCCAATTTACAGAAAGAGCAACCCCTCCTCGCTACGCGTGTGCGTAAAGCGGTGAAAAAAGGCGCGCAAGTAATTACGATTAACCCGGTGGATTACGATTTTAATTTTGCGGTGACGACAAAAATCATTTGCGCGCCACATAAAATGGCTCACACGCTTGAAGAAGCCGCGAAAGGCGACATCGCGCAGCAGTTAAAAGATAAAAAACGCGTCTTGGTATTATTGGGAGCGTTTGCCCTGCATCATCCAGAGGCATCTGCTATACGCGCACTCGCGGCTAACATCGCGAACGCATGTAACGCGACACTGGGCATCATGACCGATGGCGCAAATGGCGCGGGCGCATGGCTGGCAGGCGCGGTGCCGCAAAAAGACGGCATGAGCGCTTATGAGATGTTAAAAAATCCGCGCGAAGCTTATTTGCTGCTGAATGTAGAGCCGGATCTGGATTGCGCGAATGCGCAGCAGGCAGTGGCGGCGATGGAGCAGGCCAAATTTGTCGTGGCGATCTCGCTTTATCGCAATGCGGTGCTGGAACAACATGCGAATGTCATTTTGCCGATGGCGCCATTTACTGAAACGGCGGGTACTTTTGTTAATGTTGTTGGTGAGTGGCAGTCGTTTGAAGGCGTGGCTAAACCATTTGGCGCGTCACGACCGGCGTGGAAAATTTTACGTGTGCTGGCGAATTTTATGGGGCTGGAAGATTTTGAATTTGAGTCGGTGCACGCAGTCGTAGCCCGGGTGCGTTCTTTGCACCCGGGAGCTGAGTCTCGGCCACATTCTTTGCATGGTGATATTGGTTCCCGGGTGCAAAGAACGCACCCGGGCTACGCCCTCTCCCGCATCGGCGAGGTCCCACTCTATGCCGTCGATGGTCTAACGCGACATTCACAACCTTTACAAGAAGCGCAAATGCTAATGCTAGGCGACGTAGACTTTGCTCGCTTACATCCCGACACCGCAGCGAAATTCAAATTAGCAGTAGGCGATATCGCCTGTTTTAGACAAGGCACCGCAGAAGTAAAATTGCCAGTGACACTGGACGCCACTATCGCGCGTGATGCAGTATGGATCGCCAGCGGTATTGGGGCTACTGTCGCTTTAGGTGATTTGATGGGCGAGGTGAGTATAGAGTAGCCCGGATGAAATTTGCTTTTTAAATTCCATCCGGGGAATGAAGTTGGAGTTAATATGTTAGAAACAGTGTTACCCATATTACTGATATTCCTCAAAATCATCGGCATCGTCGTTTGCCTCGTGGTTATCGTACTCTATCTCACCTACTTTGAACGCAAAGTTATCGGCTACATGCACGTTCGTATCGGACCCAACAGAGTAGGCCCCTGGGGTTGGTGGCAGCCTTTCGCAGATACGCTCAAACTGCTGAGTAAAGAAATCATCGTGCCCACCGCGTCGAATCGCTTCCTGTTTATGATCGCGCCGATGTTAAGTTTTGGCGTGGCACTTCTCGGCTGGGCAGTGATTCCATTTGATGCCGGCGTAGTGCTGGCGAATGTTAACGCCGGTGTGCTGTATACCTTCGCGATTTCATCGTGCGGTGTGTATGGCATTCTCATCGGCGGCTGGGCGTCCAACTCCAAATACGCCATGTTCGGCGCGCTGCGTTCCGCGGCGCAGGTTATCTCTTATGAAATCGCCATGGGTTTCGCGCTCATTGGTGTGATGATGGCGGCTGGCTCGCTGAATTTTCAAGCTATTGTCGAAGCGCAGAACGGTGGTTTTTGGCACTGGTATCTCTGGCCGCTCTTCCCGTTATTTATTGTTTACTGGGTGTCGGGCGTGGCGGAAACCAATCGCTTGCCGTTTGACGTGGCGGAAGGTGAGTCTGAAATTGTCGCGGGTTTCCATGTGGAATATTCCGGCGTGACCTTCGCTTTATTTTTCTTTGCTGAATATGCCAACATGGTGCTGATCTCTACTTTGATCACGCTGTTTTTCCTTGGTGGCTGGCTGTCACCGTTTCAAGGTGTTCCCATGTTGGAACAATGGTTTGCCTGGGTGCCAGGTACGATATGGTTGTTACTGAAAGCCAGCTTTTTCGTGTTTTGTTATCTCTGGTTCCGTGCGACGTTTCCACGTTATCGCTATGACCAGATTATGCGGTTGGGTTGGAAAGTGTTTATTCCCCTTACATTAGTTTGGGTGATTGCGGTGGCGTTAATGGTGCAATGTAAATTAGCACCGTGGTTCGCGTAAAGGTGTGTCATCCCCGGGTGTGTCATTCCCGCGAAAGCGGGGATCTCCCGGGGATTCCCGCTTTCGCGGGAATGACGTGTAAATGATGAGACAAAAATATGTTGCAACGTATAAAAGGTTACATTAAAAGCTTCGCCCTCTGGGACTTGCTCTGTGGCATGCGCGTCACCGGCATGTATTTCTGGAAACGCAAATTCACCATTCAATACCCAGACGAAAAAACCCCCACTTCGCCCCGTTTTCGCGGCTTGCACGCTTTACGTCGCTACCCAAATGGCGAAGAACGTTGTATCGCCTGCAAATTATGCGAAGCTGTCTGTCCGGCACTCGCGATCACCATCGATTCCGAACCACGCGCCGATGGTTCGCGTCGTACCACTAAATACGACATCGACTTATTCAAGTGCATTTATTGCGGATTATGCGAAGAATCCTGCCCGGTGGATTCAATCGTGTTGACTAATATGGCGGACTATCACTTTGAAAACCGCGGCGAAAATATTATTACCAAACAACAGTTGCTGGCGATCGGCGATAAATATGAAGCGCAAATTGCCAAAGATCGTGAAGCAGACAAACCTTATAGGTAGAGTAGAACGATGTTGACGCCCGAGCATATTATTTTTTATTTCTTCTCCGCCATCGCGGTGGTTTCCGCCATTGCGGTTATCAGTACCCGTAATCCAGTGCGCAGTGTGTTGTCACTTGTCATCACCTTCTTCGCTATGTCGGCCATCTGGATGATGTTGCGTGCGGAATTTTTATCACTGATCTTGCTGCTGGTTTATGTCGGTGCGGTTATGACACTGTTCCTGTTCGTGGTGATGATGATCAACATTGATAACGCGTCAAAAAAGAAAGGCTTGGTGCATTACTGGCTGGGTGTTCTCGCGGTGGTTGGCCTGGTGACAGGCATTCTTGTCATCAATGCCGGGCCTTTTAATTTTGGTCTTAAACAATTGCCCGCGCCCGTGCCGGAACCAGCGGACTTTAGCAACACCCACGCAGTAGGCTCGCTACTCTTTACTCAATACATTTATGCTTTTGAAGTCGCCGGTGCGTTGCTGCTCGCCGCGATGATCGCCGCTATCACGCTCGCCCATCGCGCGCCACACAAACGTAAAATTCAACGCCCAGCGGATCAAATCGCGGTGCGTCCGGAAGATAGAGTGCGCCTGGTTAAAATGCCACCGGAACAAAAGCCGCAGGAGGGCGTTTAAATGATTTCCTTAACAGAATTTTTAACACTGGCGGCGCTATTGTTTGGCCTGGGCATCGCGGGCATTGTCGTCAATCGCAAAAACATGGTGGTGTTGTTGATGTCGATTGAGTTGATATTATTGGCCGTCAACACTAACTTTATCGCTTTTTCGTATTTTTTACATGATTTGGCCGGACAGGTGTTTGTCTTTTTTATATTGACGGTGGCCGCCGCGGAAGCCGCGATTGGTCTTGCGATTTTTGTTGTGCTTTATCGTAAACGCCACACCATTGAAGTTGATCAGTTTGATGAGTTGAGAGGATAGTTAAACGTGGATAATTCGCTAATTGTCATTGCATTAATAACAGCGCTGTTGCCACTCGCTGGTTCGTTGATCGCTGGCTTGCTAGGTAAAAAGCTTGGCGATGTTAGCTCGCACCGTATAGCTATCAGCCTGGTGGGTATTTCATTTTTACTGGCTATCTTTTTATTTAAAGCGATGGTGATTGATGCGGTGCCAGCGGTGGAGGGTACCATTTATACCTGGGCGACCGCGGGTACATTAAGCTTCGATGTGTCGCTGCTGCTCGACAGACTCAGCGCGACCATGATTTTAATAGTGTTATTTGTATCGTTGATGGTGCATATCTACACCATTGGGTATATGGCGGGTGATCCGGGTTACACGCGCTTTTTTAGTTATGTGTCGTTATTTACTTTTTCCATGCTGATTCTGGTGCTGGCGAATAATTTTCTACTGATGTTTTTTGGCTGGGAAGGTGTGGGGTTAGTGTCTTACCTGCTCATCGGTTTCTGGTTTAATCGTGAAGCGGCTAACTTTGGCAGCTTGAAAGCGTTTATCGCGAATCGTATTGGTGATATTGGTTTTCTGCTGGCGATGGGCGCGGTGTTATTGTATTTCAACTCGCTGAGCTATCACACCGTGTTTCAGCAAGTGCCGGCTGTGGTGGGCAAAACAATGGAGATTTTTCCCGGTTATAATGTGGATGCCATCTCTGCGATCGCGTTGTTGCTTTTTATTGGCGCGATGGGTAAATCCGCGCAAATCCCGCTGCATGTGTGGTTGCCGGAATCGATGGAAGGCCCAACGCCTATCTCGGCGTTAATTCATGCCGCTACCATGGTAACAGCCGGTATTTATATGGTGGCGCGCATGTCACCCATTTTTGAATACGCGCCCAGCGTGTTAAGTCTTATTATGATTATCGGCGGCACCGGCGCGCTGTTTTTGGGTTTGCTGGCGATAGTACAGAATGACATTAAACGCGTGATTGCTTATTCAACCTTGTCACAATTAGGTTATATGGCGGTGGCATTGGGCGCTTCAGCGTATGACGCGGCGATCTTTCATTTAGTGACACATGCGTTCTTTAAAGCGCTGCTATTCCTTGCGGCTGGCTCTGTCATCATCGCGCTGCATCACGAACAGGACATGCGCAAGATGGGTGGTCTCGCCAGTTATCTGCCGGTCACTTATTTAACCTTTGTCGCGGGCGCGCTGGCTTTGTGCGCTATCCCGCCATTCGCCGGGTTTTACTCCAAAGACGCGATCATTGAAGCGGTAAGCCTGAGTAACTTGCCAGGCGCGGGTTACGCCTATTTTTGTGTGCTGACCGGCGCGTTTGTCACGGCGGTGTATACCTTCCGCATGTTGTTCATGACTTTCCATACCCAGTCACGCCTTGATGAAAGTTTAAGAGGGCATATCAAAGAATCACCTTGGGTGATATGGGTGCCGCTGGTTTGTTTGGCGATTCCCAGTGTCTTCGCCGGACAAATGTTGATTGATCCCATGCTGTATTCTCATCCAACCATTTTGGGCAATACTATTTTTGTGCTGCCTGAGCATGACGTGCTTGGTCATCTTGCCGCTGAATATCAAGGTGCGAAAATCATGGCGCTTAATGCGGGTTTAACCCTTCCATTCTGGTTTGCCATCGCCGGCATCTTCACGGCATGGCTGTTTGTCGTCATGCGTCCTGAATGGTCAACTCGTCTGGTAAAACGATTCCCGATTATTTACAAAATCCTGGTGGAAAAATATGGCTTTGACGCTTTCAACCAGAAAGTGCTGGTGCATGGCACAGTTGACGCGGGGCATGTGTTTTATGACGTAAGCGACGTAAAGATAATTGATGGCGTCGCGGTTAACGGCAGTGGTCGTCTGATCCGCTGGATGGCGCAAGCCGGCAGAAGTTTACAGACGGGTTATATTTTTCATTACGCATTCGCCATGATACTGGGCGTTGCCGTATTTCTTGTTTGGTACATGGGAGGGCATCCATCATGATCGACAATCTTCCCATTCTTTCCATTATTATCTGGCTGCCGATTTTAGCGGCGGTGCTGGTGTTATTTACCGGCAGTGACAAAAACGCCAATTACGCGCGTGGCATTGCCGTAGTGGCGGCTGTTGCCAATATTTTATTGTGTATCCCGTTGTATCTCGCCTTTGATAATGGCAGCTACAACATGCAATTCACGGAAGATGTGCTGTGGATTAACGCTTATCAAACGCATTACGCGCTGGGTATCGATGGCATTTCGCTGATTATGGTCATCTTGACGAATTTCACGGGCTTGCTGGTAGTGATTGCCGGTTGTCATTCCATTAAATTGCGAGTAGCGCAATACATGGCGGCATTTTTAACCATGCAGGGCATGATCGTCGGCGTGTTCTGCGCCATGGATGCCATACTGTTTTATGTATTTTGGGAAGGCATGCTGATTCCGATGTATCTTTCAATTGGTATGTGGGGTAGCACGAATCGATCTTACGCTTCGATTAAATTCTTCCTGTTCACCTTCCTTGGTTCAGTGCTGATGTTGATCGCTTTGCTGTATCTGTACAATCAAACCGGTACTTTCATGATCCAGAATTTTTATGGCTTGCCGCTGAATTTAACCACGCAGAAGTGGCTGTTTGCTGCTTTCTTGCTGGCATTCGCGGTGAAAGTGCCGATGTGGCCGGTGCATACCTGGTTGCCAGACGCGCATACCGAAGCACCCGCGGGTGGCTCGGTGGTGTTGGCGGCATTAATGTTGAAACTGGGCGTGTACGGATTTTTACGCTTTAGCATGCCGATTCTGCCGCTCGCTTGCAGCGCACTGGCGTGGATGATGATTGTGTTGTCGTTAATTGCCATCGTGTATATCGGTTTAATCGCGATTGTACAGTCAGATATGAAAAAGCTGATTGCTTATTCTTCTATCGCGCACATGGGCTTTGCCACGCTGGGCTGCTTTATGGTGTACGACATCGTCAAGCACATGAGCAATTTGCAAGATGCCTACATGAGTCTGGAAGGCGCGGTGATACAGATGGTGGCGCATGCTTTCGGTTCAGGCGCCATGTTCCTTGGGGTGGGGTTGATCGCGGAACGGTTTTATAATCACAGTCGTCTGATAAAAGATTACGGTGGTATCGCTAATACCATGCCGATTTTCGCCGCGTTTTTCATGCTGTTTGCCATGTCCAATGTGGGCTTGCCAGGCACCGCGGGATTTGTCGGTGAATTTATGATTGTCATGAGCGCGTTCCAAGCGCATTTCGTCGTGGCGTTGTTCGCCTCGCTTACTTTGGTGTTAAGTGCTTCTTACACCTTGTGGATGTACAAGCGCGTGTTTTTTGGTCCGGTGGCGAATCAATATGTTGGCGAGTTTAAAGACATCAGCTGGACGGAAACAGTTAATTATATTTTGTTAACGATCGGTGTTTTTGTGGTAGGTCTCTACCCGCAAGTCATTATTAATGTGCTGCGCGTGACCGTGGCGCATTTGCTGTTGTTAAGCATGCCGCCAGAAGTGACAGCGGGTATCACACCTGAACAATTGTTTGGGTAGAGATTATTG
>DAIDIB010000085.1 GCA_027459575.1 Gammaproteobacteria bacterium
TGAACGAAGCACCGCTCCCGGGTGCAAAAAACGCACCCGGGCTACGACGGTGTTAAAGAAGTGGAGTAAGAACTTGTTGCGGAATTATCTTCTGTGACTTCTTCGACTCTCACTTCATCAAGACTAGCTTCAGGTTCAACTTCTCTGCTCGCGACGACATACTCATAAATCGCCAGAGTTAGTGCGACAGAAGCGCCCGTCAGCCAGCTGATATTGCCCGCTGCACGCACCGGATATAACGTAGTATCCAGCCAGATGGCCGCGCCTAAAAAACCGCCTGAAGTTTCAATTTGGGATTCAGAGAAAATAACGATGGCCTCTGGTCGCAGACCACATAAGCGGACTTTAGCTTTGGGATTATTATCGCGTTTTAGCTCAACCGTGCGCGCCAGTACTAAGTTTGTTGCGGCAGTACTAAACCATAAGCCGTAGCCAGTAATGCGAAGATAATCCACCATGGAAAAATCAGGCGCTTTACAAAACATGAAGCCAAGTGAGCTCACAGAGGACGCAATATTTAATGCGGCGTTAACCGTGGAATGGGTAGAAGGACGGATAGGTGTTATTTCATCATCCACATTCTCGTGCTTATATTCCCAAACTTTGGCGCTGATTCGGCGATACATGCCTAGCATGCCCGCGGCAGCCCAGGTGGCTGTGCTGGTAGTCACTAATGCGATCTCCAGCCATGATAGGTTGGAAACACCTGTCATGCCGAGGTAGGTTACAAAAGCTGCAAGTGAACCGAGATAAAAAATAGAGATTGCTAAGCGAACAGTAGGCTTGGTGAAAATTTGTATTCGCATATATTCCCCCTCACCCTGTCCCTCTCCCGCAACCAACATTTGCGGCAAAGATCAACTTCACTGGGCGGGAGAGGGAACCTAAACCATTACACCGAGATATCTACAACGTTCCCTCTCCTGCCCTAGGTGTTTGTTATTAAAACAGCTAGTGGTTGCAGGAGAGGGACAGGGTGAGGGGATGTATGTAAAACGCATCCCCAAAACCTTACACTTCTTTATCCTTGTTCATGTTAAACAAATCACCCAAGGTCGTCTTCAGGCTGCTTTCAGCTTTCTTCTTCTTGCCAGTTGTAGCCGTACCCGCAGCTGCCTTGCTTGACTTGGCAGACTTCTTCGCCGCAGGCGCTTCTTTACTATCTTTAGCTTTGATAGACAAATTAATCGCGTGCGTTTTGCGGTCCGTTCCCATGATCTTGGCTTCGACGCTGTCACCTACCGCTAACTTGGTGGTCGCATCGTCGCATTTCTCAGCGGAGATTTCCGACGCGCGCAAGATGCCGCGAATGCCTTCAGCCAATTCGATCACAGCTTGTTTAGCATCAACTTCAACGACTTTACCGGTTACAATCGTACCCTTTTCATTTTCTTCCAGGTAGTTCGCCAGCGGGTCGCCAGACAATTGTTTCAGACCGAGTGCGATACGCTCTCTTTCCACGTCAATCGCGAGAATGATCGCTTCCAGCTCGTCACCTTTCTGATGCTTGCGCAAGGTGTCTTGAGCTTCTGCTTCGCTCCAGGCGATGTCCGAGAGGTAAATCAAGCCATCGATGCCGCCATCCAGTTCAAGGAAGATGCCGAAATCAGTAATAGATTTGATCTTGCCTTTAACGCGCTGACCTTTTTCATGGTTTTCAGCAAATGCCGCCCATGGATTGGAAGCGCACTGTTTGATACCGAGTGAAATACGACGACGTTCAGCGTCTACATCCAGCACCATCACTTCAACTTCCTGACCTAAGTGCACAACCTTGTTCGGGTTGACATTCTTGTTGGTCCAATCCATTTCTGATACGTGCACCAGACCTTCAATGCCTTCTTCGATTTCCACGAAGCAGCCGTAATCAGTAATGTTGGTCACGCGCCCAGAAATTTTAGCGTTAACTGGGAAGCGCTGACTGATATCCATCCACGGATCGCCACCCAATTGCTTGAGGCCGAGCGACACGCGCACGTTGTCGCGGTCAATTTTGAGAACTTTAACTTTGATTTCATCACCAATGTTCAGAATTTCGTTTGGATGCTTGATACGCTTCCAGGACATATCAGTGATGTGTAACAGGCCATCTACACCGCCGAGATCAATGAACGCACCGTAATCGGTGAGGTTCTTGACCACGCCCTTGATTTCATCGCCTTCCTTGATATTTTCAAGAACGGCTGCGCGCTCAACGTTGCTTTCCGCTTCGAGTACCGCACGGCGTGAGACAACGATGTTGTTGCGCTTGGCGTCAACTTTAATAACTTTGAATTCGAATTCTTTGTCTTCGAAGGATTCAGGGTCACGAATAGGTTTGACATCAACCAGTGAGCCAGGCAAGAACGCTCTGACTTTGTTAATTTCAACAGTGAAACCACCTTTAACGCGGCCGACAATAACACCGGTGATGGTTGCCTTGTCTTCGTAAGCCTGTTCGAGGTGAGTCCAGGATTCCAGACGTTTCGCGCGTTCGCGTGAGAGACGCGTACTGCCAAAGCCATCTTCCAATACTTCCAGCGCCACTTTGACTTCATCGCCAACCTTGATTTCAAGCTTGCCGGATTCATTGTAGAACTGTTCGATGGGGATATAGGATTCGGATTTTAACCCTGCGTCGACGACCACATACTTTTCTTCGATTCTTTCGACGGTGGCGTCAATGATAGCGCCGGGTAACATGGGGGTTTCGGTTATGCTTTTCTCAAATAATGACTCAAACGTCTCGACTTTCTGTTGTTTCACTGGAAAACCTCTGGATACGCTATAACTTAGCCCGGGTGCGTTTTATACACCCGGGAGCGATGCTTCGCTTAAACTCTGCCCCCGGGTGCATAAAGCGCACCCGGGCTACACAATTCTGTTATAACTTGTTAATAGTTAACATCTTTCTGTTACTTCAAACCGCTTCTGTCGCCAGTGTTGATGTAACAGGAAAGGCCTTTTTTAAGTCGATCTCCTGTAGAATTTTTTCTACTACCTGCTCGACCGTGAGGTGATCAGTATTTATACTAATCGCATCCTCAGCAGGTTTTAGGGGGGCCACAGTACGCTCCTGATCACGCTTGTCGCGTAGCCTCAGCTCCTCTATAAGGTCGCCTAGGGTAACACTAATGCCCTGTTCCTTCAACTGCTTAAGGCGGCGCATGGCGCGCTCCTCGGGGGTCGCTAGAAGGAAGATTTTAAGCTCGGCGTCGGGGAATACCACGGTACCCATATCGCGCCCGTCAGCCACCAGGCCTGGCGCTTCACGAAATACCCGCTGACGGCTCAATAATGCCGCTCTAACCGCAGGAAGTGCCGCCACTACCGATGCCGCATTACCAATTTTTTCCGTGCGGATGATTTCTGTCACATCTTCCCCTTCCAGCACGATAGTCGGGAAGGCATTGTCACGCGCGATAAACTGCACGTCCAGATGCTCTGCCAATACTTCAAGTGATTTCTCGTTATCTGTCGCAACACTATGTTTTTGTGCGGCTAATGCCAGTACACGATAAAGGGCACCACTGTCCAGAAATTTCCAGCCAAGGCGTTTTGCCAATAGCTGGCTCACTGTTCCCTTCCCTGTACCGCTCGCCCCGTCAATCGTAATAACAGGCTCCCTACGCGGAATCATTACTCATCTCCTTTGTCCACCTCTATGGTACTTGCAACCCCTTCTAAACTAACCAGCGACTCGCCTTCACCCAATTGGATCAGACGCACGCCTTGGGTATTTCGACCGATTAACGAAATTTCCGAAGCCGGCACACGCACCAGCGTGCCTTTGTCGCTAATCAGCATCACTTCATCTTCTTCTTTCACCTGAATCGCACCAACGACTTTGCCGTTGCGCTCGGTGACTTGAATGGAAATAACGCCTTGGCCGCCTCGACCACTGACGCGATACTCATCCAGCGCCGAACGTTTGCCATAACCATTTTCTGTCGCCGTTAAAATATCACCCTGATGTGATACAACTAACGATACGACACGCTGATCATCTGTTAATTTGATGCCGCGCACACCAGTTGCCTGACGCCCCATGCAACGTACTTTATCTTCAGGGAAGCGCACGACTTTGCCCGCGTCAGAAAACAGCATGATGTCGTGTTTGCCGTCGGTAATATCCGCACGCACCAGATAATCACCTTCATTCAGACCAATCGCAATAATGCCCGAAGCGCGTGGTCGTGAAAAATCCACCAGCGACACTTTCTTCACTAAGCCGCGTGAAGTAGCAAACACCACGTATTGATCTTCTTTATATTCGCGCACGGGCAAGAACGCATTGACGCGCTCACCTTCCGCCAGGGAGAGGATATTAATGATGGGACGACCACGGGAGGTACGGTTTGCTTGCGGTAACTGATACACCTTGAGCCAGTACACTTTGCCGTGATTAGTGAAGCACAGCACCGTATCGTGTGTTTTCGCCGCAATGAGAAATTCGACATAGTCTTCTTCTTTCATCACCGTCGCTGTTTTACCGCGTCCACCACGATGTTGCGCCTGATATACGCTAAGCGGCTGTGTTTTGACATAGCCTTCGTGCGACAGAGTCACCACGACTTCTTCATCTGGAATTAAATCTTCGATGAACATTTCGCCTTCATCGCTTTCGATAATTTGCGTGCGACGTTCATCGCCAAAATCGTTCTTGATCGTGATTAATTCTTCGCGGATAACCTGCATTAAACGCGTTGCATTTTGCAAAATCTCAGTGAGCTGGATAATCAGCTGCTGTAATTCTTTATGCTCAGCGGTGATTTTATCTTGTTCCAGACCCGTCAAACGGTGCAAACGCATATCAAGAATAGCTTGCGCCTGTTCGGGTGATAACTTGTAGCCATCGGCGGTCAAACCATAATGTTCTATGGTGTGCAGCACGGTGTCTTCCTGGCCAGCGCGCGACAGAATGTCGATGGTTTTGGCCACTCCCCACGCGCGCTCCATTAATCTCACTTTCGCTTCTGCTGAATCTTTCGCTTTTTTGATGGTGAGAATCATTTCATCGATATTGGACAGCGCGACCGCGAGACCTTCCAAAATATGCACGCGATCACGCGCTTTACTTAATTCAAACACGGTGCGACGCGTGACCACTTCACGACGGTGCGCGATGAATGCTTGCAACAATTGCTTGAGATTCAACACGCGCGGCTGATTATCTGATAACGCCACCACGTTGATGCCAAATACACTTTGCAACTGCGTATGCACAAATAAATTATTTAAAACCACGTCGGTATTTTCACCGCGACGCAGCTCAACGACGATGCGCATGCCTTGCTTATCAGATTCATCGCGCAGCGCGGAAATACCCTCGATTTTTTTCTCTTTCACTAACTCCGCGACACGTTCAATCAAGCGCGCTTTATTCACCTGATAAGGCAACTCAGTAACAATAATTCGTTCCTTACCGGATTTTTCATCGCTTTCAATATTGGTTTTAGCACGCACCACCACACGGCCACGACCGGTGTGATACGCTTCAAAAATACCTTTTGTTCCTTGAATAATACCGCCGGTTGGAAAATCCGGCCCTGGCATGTGCTGCATTAAATCGGTAATGGCAGCTTCAGGATTATCAATTAACGCGATACACGCGTTAATGGTCTCGGTCAAATTATGCGGTGGAATATTGGTAGCCATACCAACGGCGATACCAGAAGAACCATTCACCAGCAAATTAGGAATTCGCGTTGGCAGCACCACAGGCGCCATTTCAGTTTCATCATAATTCGGCGCGAAATCCACGGTTTCTTTTTCGATATCCGCCAATAATGAATGCGCGAGTTTGGACATACGGATTTCGGTATAACGCATCGCCGCGGCCGCGTCACCATCCACTGAACCGAAGTTTCCTTGCCCATCCACCAGCAAATAACGCATGGAAAACGGCTGCGCCATGCGAACGATGGTGTCATAAATCGCCACGTCGCCGTGCGGATGGTATTTACCGATCACGTCACCGACGATACGCGCAGATTTTTTGTAAGGCTTATTCCAGTCGTTACCTAGTTCATGCATGGCGAACAAGACGCGTCTGTGCACGGGCTTAAGCCCGTCACGCACGTCAGGCAAAGCGCGTCCGATAATGACGCTCATGGCATAGTCTAGGTAGGATTTTTTTAACTCGTCTTCAACGCTGACTTTCTGGACTTCTTTTGCTATTACATTATCCATAGTTTTGGCTGCATTCTGGTGTTAAAATAACGTGAAAATTATACCACAAAATGTAGCCCGGACAAAGCTTTACGCCCTTAATTCCCTGCGCAAAACCTTGCCCACATAAGACTTCGGTAATTCAGCGCAAAATTCGATATATTTGGGGATTTTATAACCAGTCAGGTGCTCACGACAAAAATGATTGATGGCATCAGGAGTGATAGAATCGTTAGCTCGCACGATAAAGGCCTTGACCGCCTCACCTGTGTGCTCATCCGACACACCCACTACAGCCGCCTCTCGCACACCCTCCATGCGTACCAACACATCCTCTATCTCATTAGGATAAACATTAAAGCCGGATACGAGAATCATATCCTTTTTACGTTCCATAATACGCACAAAACCTGCCTCGTCTACTGAGGCAATATCGCCCGTCATTAGCCAGCCATCCTTAAAAACATGCGCCGTTTCAGCTGGATTTTCCCAATAGCTGCGCATGACTTGCGGTCCTTTAACTCCCAACTCACCGGCTTCGTTAAAGCCTAACTCGCGTCCATTATCATCGAAAATGGCTATATCAGTGGATGAAACGGGTAACCCTACCGAGCCGGTATATTCTTTAACGGTATAGGGGGTAATCGTGACACAAGGCGAGGTTTCCGTTAATCCATAACCTTCCATCAACACACAGCCCGTTACCTGTTGCCATTGTTCAGCCACTTTGCTTTGTACCGACATGCCGCCACCTAGCGTGAATTTCAATTTGCTAAAATCCACCTCGGCAAAACGTGGGTTAGCCAACAACCCGGCAAATAAGGTGTTAACACCCGTCATCGCGGTAAATTTAAATTTGCGCATTTCCTTGATCATGGTGGGAATATCGCGCGGGTTGGTAATCAGCACATTCAAGCCGCCGATTTTTGTAAAAAACATACAGTTCGCGGTGAGAGAAAAGATATGATAAAGCGGCAGCGCGGTAATCACGATTTCCTGGCCATCCACCAGCAGATTATTTACCCACGCCGTTGCCTGCTGCACGTTGGCTACAATATTGCGATGAGTTAATACAGCGCCCTTCGCCACACCCGTCGTACCACCGGTATATTGCAAAAAGGCAATATTATCACCTGTCAGTTTGACAGGCTTATGTACCAGATGCTTGCCACTGGTCAGCGCTTCTTTAAATTGAATCGCGTCCGGAATATTGTAACTGGGGATTTTGCGGTAGAAATATTTAAGGGCTAAAAATGTCAGCCACGATCTGACTGGCGGAAACAAATCGCCAAGATGAGTAATAATCACGGTTTTCAACTGCGGCGCGCGTTTCATGGCTTTTTGCACCACAGAAGCGAAATTTGATAGCACTACCAGCGCCTTCGCGCCCGAGTTATTCAGCTGGAAAGAGAGCTCATCAACCGTATATAAAGGGTTAATATTTACAATGATCAATCCCGCACGTAAAGCGCCAAACATCACTACCGGGTACTGCAAGGTATTCGGCAGCATGATGCCAATGCGGTCACCCGCCTTGAATTGTAAAATCTGCTGCAGATAAGCGGCAAAATCTCTACTTAATTCGTCTAATTTTTTATAGGTGATGGTGGTGCCAAGATTATAAAAAGCGGGTCTATCGGCATGAGACTGGCAGGCATTTTCAAACACCTCGATCATCGAGGCATAAGCATCTGGGTTGATTTCCTCGGGTACTCCAGGGGGATAACTTTTCAGCCAGACTTTTTCCACTCCCATTATTCCTTCAAGTTCCAGATTTAATATCGGGACGGCGGGATTTGAACCCGCGACCTCTTGCGCCCCATGCAAGTGCGCTACCAAGCTGCGCTACGCCCCGCGCAGGGTCTTCCATTTTTGCGATCATGCTGCGTTGAAAAATTTTCTGCGCGGCTCATTTACTACATGTAAACTGCGCCGCTCAAAAATTTTTCGCCTTGCCTGATCGCAAAACTGTCGACCCTGCTCACACACAGGCTTCATAGGCCGGCAAAACATAAGCCACCTAATTTGCCATTACATCAGAGCGTAGATTTTGCAAGACAGACTGCAGTTCTGCAATAACTTTTTTTACCGTCACATTCACTTTTACCGATTGACTCACGGCTTCGGGTGTGGTCGACAG
>DAIDIB010000086.1 GCA_027459575.1 Gammaproteobacteria bacterium
CACCGCTCCCGGGTGCAAAAAACGCACCCGGGCTACACGCCACAACCAAAGATGAGGTTTAGTAAATGAACGAAGTTTTTTCTCAATATTTAATCGCACTCCCCGAAGTGTTCCTCTTCTTCGCTGTGTGCGTCGTGGTGCTCGCAGATGTGTTTTTTAGCAAAACACGTCCTGCCATAACTTATTATCTCGTGCAATTTACCCTGTTTATTGCCATCCTGATTTCGTTACCGCAGTTTGGCGAATACAAAGTCCCGCTGACTACTTTTGGCGAGACCTACATCGTCGATAAGCTCGCGGTGTTAACCAAGATATTAGTCTACATCTTCAGCATGTTGGCTTTCGCTTATGCGAGCGATTACATTGAATCACGCAAAATGGCCGCCAGCGATTATTATTTGCTGGGTTTGCTTGCCGTGCTTGGCATGTCTGTCATGTCTTCAGGCAATAGCTTCTTGACGATCTTTTTAGGTCTTGAATTGTTGTCATTGCCATTATACGCCATGGCGGCGATGAACAAAGATTCCGAGAAAGGCGCGGAAGCGGCGATGAAATACTTTGTGCTCGGTGCGTTAGCTTCTGGTTTGTTGCTGTATGGTATTTCACTGCTGTATGGTGCGACGGGTAACTTGCATTTAAACAGCATTTTTAAAATTCTCATCCATCGCGACGATATGGTGACGGTAATCGCGCTGATTTTTGTGATAGCAGGAATAATGTTTAAATTTGGCGCCGTGCCGTTTCATATGTGGGTGCCAGATGTGTATCAAGGCGCGCCGACGCCGGTGACTTTATTCATCGCCAGCGCGCCCAAAGTGGCGATTTTCTCGATCACGCTGCGTATTTTGGTGCAAGTGTTCGCGCCATTGCATGCAGGGTGGGAGCACATGCTGATACTGGTTGCCATCTTGTCCATGTTCGCGGGTAATCTGTTAGCAATCGCTCAGACGAATTTGAAACGCATGCTGGCTTATTCTTCTATCGCGCACATTGGCTATACATTGCTAGGCGTGATCGCTGGTTTCAATTCCAATCTCGGGTTTTCCGCCGCGATGTTTTACATTTTCACTTACGCGATTGTAGTGTCCGGCGGTTTCGCGATTATCACCGTGTTAAGTCAAAACGGCGTCGAGTTCGATAAATTGGAAGACTATCGCGGTTTGAATGCACGCAACCCCTGGCTGGCGTTTATGTTTTTGCTGTTGTTGTTCTCGATGGCAGGTGTCCCTCCCACCGTTGGCTTCTTTGCCAAATTAGGCATCATAGAGGCGCTGGTCGAAGCGCAGCTCACCTGGCTCGCCGTGCTCGCGCTGATGTTTGCGCTCATCGGTGCTTACTACTACCTGCGTGTGGTTATGCTCATGTACTTCGAAGAGCCCGCTGAAGGCAAATCCGCTCCCATCCGCGTCGAGCCGAACATCCTCGCCGCTGTCAGCGTCAACGGCTCCGCCGCGTTGCTGCTTGGTTTATTCCCTAGCTTCTTTATCGATCTGTGCCGGTTGGCGGGGTAGCAATCAGCTTCGTTCAAAATTTGACATATAATTTAAAAGATATTATAATATCCACTATACCATTTTATTCAGTATAAGCGATAATATGATATCCACTATGCTAATGACCCCTCAAGATATGGCTAGACAAATTGCCAGCCTTGCTCAGGCAAAAAGGCTGGCGTTTAATTTAAGTCAACAAAGCCTGTCTGATCGTTCTGGGGTCAGCTTTGGCGTGATTAAGAAATTTGAACGCACGGGTAAAATTTCACTGGAATCCCTGCTGAAAATTGCTTTGATATTAGAATGTCTGGATGAGTTCTCCGTGCTCTTTAAGCCAAAACCGCTACAGGAAGTCGCGACACTTGATGAAATGATCAACGAAAAAAAACGTAAAAGAGGTCGAGGATAATGGTTGAGCATGGTCATGTCGTAGAAGTATATTTTACCAGACAAGCAGAAAAAATTCTGATGGGCAGACTGTTATTTAAAGGACGACAGGTTTTTTTTGAATACGCAGCAGATTTTTTAAAAACAGGGTTAGAGTTATCACCGTTCAAACTTCCTTTAAAGTCTGGTGTGCTTACATGTGACGATTATTTGTTTGATGGATTATTTGGCGTATTCAATGACAGTTTGCCAGATGGGTGGGGAAGGCTTTTACTTGATCGAAAATTGATGAAAATAGGTATCCATCCAGATCAATTAACACCATTGAATCGTCTTTGTTATGTGGGAAGTCGTGGCATGGGCGCGCTTTCGTATCAGCCAGAAATAGACAACTTAAAATTCACATTGCATCATGATCTAGACGAAATCGCGAATGAATGTTTGCAATTTCAGGAGCATGACGATGATCAGTTTGTCGATGATTTGCTAGCCATGAATGGTTCATCAGCAGGCGCACGGCCTAAAGCGTTGGTGACGTTGCTCAAACAGGGATTTCAACCTTCTAATATTTTGTCGCCCAGTCATGAAGATTGGATCATTAAGTTCACTTCGTCAATTGACCCATCTGACATTGGACCAATTGAATATGCTTATCATTTAATGGCGAAAGCAGCCGGTCTAGATGTGCCGACTGCTCGTCTGTTCAAATCGAAAAAAAATCGCGGCTATTTTGGCGTGAAACGATTTGATCATGATGGCGTGAATCGTTTTCATATGCACACAGTGAGCGGGTTGCTGCATGTTGATCATCGCATTCCAAGTTTAGATTATGAAACCTTGATTAAAGCAACCATGTGGCTAACCAAAGATATGCGTGAGTGTGAAAAACAATTTTGTCATGCGGTATTTAACGTACTAGCGCATAATCGTGATGATCACGCGAAAAACTTTTCATTTTTAATGGATACTCATGGTGATTGGCATGTGTCGCCTGCTTATGATCTCACGTTTTCCATGGGGCCCGGTGGAGAGCATTGCACAACAGTGATGCGTGAAGGAAAGCAGCCTGGATTAACTCATCTTCTTAAATTGGCGGAGGTGGCTGGTATTGAGAAGGCAAACGCTTTAGTAGTGATTGATCAGGTGAGAGATGCTGTGTCGCAATGGGATCAATTTGCGAGTGAGGCGAATGTGACAAAAAAATCAAGTTCATTGATTCAGTCTGCGTTGAATAGGATAAAAAAATAAAAATGAACTGCAACATCTTAAGGGTCAATTAGTGCCGGTGATTATAATGGCGAATCCTTTGATTTGGCATAAAAATTCGTAACTGTTCAGCGTTAACCGCTGAACAGTTGCGAAAAAGAGAAGTCAAAGATATCCCCATCAGGGAAAACATGATTTCAGCTATGTTAAGCCCGTTTTATTTTTCGGATCGGGCCCTTACGCATACGCTGAATCAGGCGCCTAATGGCAAGTTGTAACTCTTTGCTTACCCCATGTTTTACACTGGAGATATCATCTTTGTCGCGTTTGCGATAGGCGCGCAGTTCGACGACATTGCCCTTTTTCATCTTAACATTCCTTGTTTAGACTACTACTAAGGTTTAGACTAGCAATTAACCACATTAGAGAACTTGGTCAAAAAATACTATCAGCCTAAAGCTGTATAATCGTTGAGAAAATGCTCACAATGAAAATAACTGATTTTAATTTTGAATTACCTAATGACTTAATCGCCCGTTACCCCTTGGCGAATCGCAGCGCCAGCCGTTTGCTGTGTCTGAATGGCAAAACGGGGATTACCACGCATCGCCAATTCGACCAGATAGTGGACTTAATTGAGCCTGGCGATTTGATGGTGTTTAACGATACGCGGGTGATACCGGCGCGTATTTATGGCCAAAAAAAGACGGGTGGTCAGGTTGAGTTGCTGGTCGAGCGTATTCTGGATAATCACCGTATTCTCGCGCAGGTAAGAGTCAGTAAGCCGCCGCAGGTAGGTGATCAGCTGCTATTTAATAACCAGATTCGGCTGGAAGTCATTGCTCGGCACAACCAGTTTTACGAGCTGCGTTACAATCATATCGACCGTACTATTCTCGAAGTCATCGAAAGTATAGGCCAGATTCCTTTGCCACCTTATATGCAGCGTGAGCCGGATGAGCAGGATGTGGAGCGTTACCAGACGGTATATGCCACGCATAAAGGCTCGGTCGCCGCGCCGACCGCGGGGCTGCATTTTGATCAGAAATTGCTGGGGGATTTGCAGGATAAAGGCGTGGAGATGGGCTATTTAACCCTGCATATAGGCGCAGGCACCTTCCAGCCGGTGCGGGTGGATGATATTCATAAACACAAAATGCATGCCGAATATCTGGAAATCTCACCGGTGTTGTGTGAGCAGATTGAACAGACCAAGGCGCGAGGTAAACGTGTGATTGCGGTCGGCACGACCAGTCTGCGCGCATTGGAAACAGCCTGTCAGAGTGGCAAGATTGAGCCCTATCGTGGCGAAACCAATATTTTTATTACCCCGGGTTATACGTTCCGCGCGGTTGATGCCTTGTTGACCAACATGCATTTGCCAAAATCAACGCTGTTGATTCTGGTTTGCGCATTTGCGGGTTACGATAATGTGATGCGCGCGTATCGCGAGGCGGTGCAGAGCAAATATCGATTCTATAGTTATGGTGATGCGATGTGGGTGAATAGGAGATGACAGCGTTCGCGGGGATGACAGTGCAACCTCCTTAGCATATAATCTCCCCATCAAAAACGTCGTCCCGGCGAAAGCCGGGATCCAGAAATAGGTACCCCAAATGCTTGAACAAATAACCAATTTCCTCGTCACCTCTGCCCACGCCGATGTAACCGGCGCACCAGCTCAACAAGGCGGTGGTTTCTCCTTCATCATCATGCTCGCTATCTTTTTTATTTTCATCTATTTCGCTATCTGGCGTCCGCAAAGCAAGCGTGCGAAAGAGCAGCAAAACTTGCTGAGCTCGCTGGCGAAAGGTGATGAGATCATGACAGCCGGCGGTATCCTCGGTCGCATTGCCAAAATGAATGATCAGTACATCACGCTGACCATTGGCAATAACATAGATATCGTCGTGCAAAAGTCTTCTGTTGTGACAGTAATGCCAAAAGGTACGCTCAAATCATTGGAATAAGTTAACAGGAATGAAAAACGCACATGGCTGCCCCAATTAATCGTTATCCGCTTTGGAAATATGTTCTCATTGTTGTCGTTATTCTCATGGCGTTTGTTTATGCGCTGCCAAATTTATACGGTGAATATTTCGCCGTGCAGATTATGGGTCAAAGTGGCACGGTAGTGGATAATAAGGTGATGGAGCAAGCGACTGACGCGTTAAAAGCCGCTAATGTGAGTTATTACGACGAACAATTCCAGGGTCAAACACTTTTATTCCGCTTTAAAGATATGGATTCGCAGCTTAAAGCCAAAGGAGTGATTCAAGCTTCATTGGGCGATCAGTATATTGTTGCGCTTAACCTCTCGCCAGCGACACCGCAGTGGCTGAAATCACTGAACGCCATGCCGATGAAACTCGGTCTGGACTTGCGCGGCGGCGTGCACTTTTTGCTGCAGGTTGATGTGGATTCAGTAATGAAGCAGCGTGTGGAAGGGGACTTGCGCGGCATTGGTCAGGCGATGCGTGATGAACGCATTCGTTATGCGGGTATTACTCGTAAATCAGATAATGAAGTTCAGTTGTTGTTCCGTTCGGCGGAGACACTTGACACTGCTTATGCCTATTCCGTTTCTCATTACCCCGAATTTACCTGGACTAAACAACCTTCCGGTAAGGATTTTATTCTCTCTGGCACGCTCGCGCCGGTATCCATGTATCAAGTGCATCAGGAAGTGTTAGAGCAGGCGATGAATACCTTGCGTAATCGCGTCAATGAACTGGGTGTGTCGGAAGCGATCGTGCAGCAGCAGGGTGAGTCACGTATCTCTGTTGATTTGCCGGGTATTCAGGATACTGCTGAAGCCAAGAATATTCTCGGCAAAACAGCGACGCTGGAATTTCATATTGTGGACGTGGAACATAGCGCGGCACAGGCGCAAAAAGACGGTATTGCTCCACCGGATACGCGCCTTTATAGCTATGAAGGTCAGCCGATTTTGTTAAAAAATCAAATTGTTTTGCGTGGCGCGTCTATTGTGTCTGCCACTTCTGGTTTTGGTGAAGATGGACGGCCGAATGTGTCTGTCAGATTAGGCGGCGGTAGTGAAAGTCTCTTCACTAAAACAACGGCGGAAAATATAGGTAAACCTATGTCGGTGGTTTTTGTTGAAGTGAAATCTGTGCCTAGAATGCAGGATGGCAAGCAAGTCATCGACTATCAAACTGATCGCAAAATTATTAGCGTTGCGACTATTCAGAGTGCCTTAGGTAATAATTTCCAGATCACCGGTCTTAAAACTCAGGAAGAAGCGCGCACGCTCGCGTTGCTGTTACGCGCCGGTGCGTTGCCAGCGCCTGTCACGATTATTGAAGAGCGTCAGGTGGGCCCAAGCCTTGGTGAACAGAACATCCGCATGGGTATCCTGTCGGTTGAGGTGGGCATGGGATTGGTCATCGTCTTTATGGCGCTTTACTATGGCTTAATGGGTGTTATCGCGAATGTCGCGCTCGTCATGAATTTAATACTGATTGTCGCCTTGTTGTCGTTGCTTGGCGCGACACTAACATTGCCTGGTATCGCCGGTATCGTGTTAACGGTTGCGATGGCGGTCGATGCGAACGTGCTGATCTTTGAGCGTATCCGTGAGGAAATTCGTCGTGGCCTGGGAATGCAGGCGAGTATTCACGCGGGATATGAACACGCTTTCGTTACCATTCTGGATGCTAACATCACGACGCTGATCGTCATGTTGATTTTATTTAGTCTGGGCTCGGGGGTTGTTAAAGGTTTGGCGATTACCGTGACCGTAGGCTTGATTACTTCTATGTTTACCGCGATTACCGGCACACGCGCGATCGTGAATTTAGTCTATGGTGGTCGTAATCTTAAACGTATTTCAATCGGAATCTGACGCATGGAATTTTTTAAACATAACACGCAAATTGATTTCATGGCGCAGCGCAAAAAAGCCGCCATTTTTTCTGGGATATTATTTTTGTTATCTCTGCTATCGCTGCTTATTTTTGGTTTGAACTGGGGGTTGGATTTTACCGGCGGCACGCAAATACAGCTCAACTATCCTAGCGAGCCAGATTTGTCTCAGGTTCGTAACAGTTTGCAAGTGGCGGGATTTCCTGAAGCGGTAGTGATTAGCTACGGCACATCCAAAGATATACTCGTGACTCTGCCACCTAAAGATCACAACGTGATGTTGACCACTCAGCAACAAACTGAAATGGTAAACGATGTTACTCATGCGTTACCAAACGCGAAAGTAACGGAGGTAACGTACATTGGCCCACAAGTGGGCAAGGAAATGGCGGGCAAGAGTGTGCTCGCGATTTTACTCGCGCTGGCCGGTACGATGGTTTATATCGCATTTCGTTTTGACCTGCGATTTGCGGTAGGCTCCACGGTCGCATTAATTCACGACCCTGTTATTATTATGGGCGTTTTTTCTTTTTGTGGTATTGAATTTAATCTTATCACGCTTGCTGCGGTGTTAACGGTAATTGGTTACTCACTCAACGACACCATCGTGATTTTTGACCGTGTGCGTGAAAATTTCCGCAAGCTGCGTAAATCAGAAACGCTGGAAATAATGAACGCGTCAATTAATCAAACTTTGTCACGTACCATCATGACTTCCGCTTTGACCTTGACTGTTGTGTTGGCGCTGTTCTTTCTGGGCGGCAGTTTGCTGCATGGTTTCGCGCTCGCGCTGATTATCGGTATCATCGTTGGTACTTATTCTTCGATTTACGTCGCTGGCTCGTTGTCTATTTTGCTGGGCGTGAATCGCCATCATCTGGTGCCACAGCCAAAACTGGTTGATGAGAGCCCGTAATCTACTATCATCCCCGCGAAGGCTGTCATCCCCGCGAAGGCGGGGGACCCATGCTCGGGCCAACTCCATCGGTGATACGGTAACCACGGCCCGGTAGGTCTGTTTTTTTTCTCGCTGTCGCTGCGAAAAAAGAACAGAGCCTCCCGGTCCGCC
>DAIDIB010000087.1 GCA_027459575.1 Gammaproteobacteria bacterium
GCGCCGATCTCGATCAACCACACGACCCAAACGGTGTGCATAAAATAGGGAAACCATTGACGTTTGGCTGCCCAATAGCCAAGAGCGGGTATTAACCCAACAACGATTGGCAGGGTCAGTAACGCGATAGAACCACGTAGCAGACTGCCTGTCTGGCCGCCAGAAAATACATCCGATAGCACATTGGAAACCCAATCATGCGCATTCAGCAAATATTGCACCACATGCTGTGCATAAGACATGGTGAGAATGATAGCGATGCTCAAAATAACGATAGCAATAACATGTTTGATCATGAATTAATCCTTTTCTATTTAGTTTTTGATCCCGGTGCCGTTTTTTAACAAATATAACGCCCAGCAAAACAATAAAATGAAGAATATCATGACTAACGAAAAACCCAAAAATACATTTACATCGGAAAAGCCCAGCATACCAAAACGGAAGGTATCGACTATGTCCAGAATGGGATTGAACAAGGAGATATGCTGCCAAAAGGGCGGTAATTGATGAATGGAATAAAATACACCGCCTAAATAAGTGAGCGGGGTTAAAATAAAGGTGGGTACAAAGGCAATGTCATCAAAGCGTTTGGCAAAAATGGCGTTAATTAGTCCGCCCAGCGAAAAAACCATGGCGCCAAGAATAGCCATCAGCAATACCACACCCGGATACTGCACTGGTACCGAAGTAAAAATCAACGATACCAGCAGCACAATCATGCCAACCAGCAAACCACGAATGGTGCCGCCTACCATAAAACCAAGCAGGATAATCAAATTAGGCATGGGCGACACCAGCATTTCTTCTATACTTTTATTAAATTTCGTCAAAAAAAATGAGGAGGAGGTGTTGGCATATGCGTTAGTCATGACCGACATCATGACTAATCCAGGCACGATAAATTGTATATACTCATAACCATTAATGGTGTGTAATTGCGAGCCGATGAATTTGCCAAAAATAATAAAATACAGACTCATGGTGATCGCTGGTGGCAACAAGGTTTGCGACCAGATACGCATAAAACGCAGGATTTCGCGTTTAACTAATGTCTTCAGCGCGATCATGGTGGGATAAAAGCCAGTGCGGGTTTTCATTTTTTATTCTCGTTGATTAAGCTGATAAATAATTCTTCCAGACGATTGGTTTTATTACGCATGCTGGTGACTTTCAAATTTTGTTGAGTCAACGCCTGAAATAAATCGTTGATAGATTGTTCACGATAAATTTCAACTTCCAGCGAAGTGTCATCCACGATGCGATATTGATAATCAGGTAATTGAAATACATGATGAGACAAATCTTCTATATCCAGCACAATGGTTTGCATTTTTAATTGATTCACAAGCATCTTCATATTAGCGTTTTCAATAATTTCACCATGATCGATAATCGCGACGTTTTTGCAAAGCTGCTCGGCTTCTTCCAGATAATGCGTGGTGAGAATTATCGTTGTGCCTTGTTCATTCAGGTTTTTTAAAAATCGCCACAAGGTGTGACGCAATTCAATATCCACGCCAGCGGTGGGTTCATCCAGAATGAGTAATTTGGGATGATTCATTAACGCGCGCGCGATGAGCAATCGTCGTTTCATGCCGCCAGATAAACGCAACGCGGGTTGATCGCGCATTTCCCACAAGCCCATTTCTTTGAGATAAATTTCCGCCCGTTCAGACGCGATATTGACAGGAATGCCATAATAACCAGCCTGGTGAATAAGAATTTGCCATGTCTTGTCAAACAAGCTGAAATTCATTTCCTGCGGCACGACGCCAATCAGTGACTTGGCCTGCGGCCAGTGCGTATCCATGTCATAACCAAACACGTTGACATTGCCGGAGGTTTTTTTCACGAGCGAAGAGATGATGCCGATGGTGGTTGACTTGCCCGCCCCATTTTGTCCTAGCAACGCGAAGAAGTCACCTTCGGCCACTTCAAGATCAATGCCTTTTAGCGCCACAATACCGTTGGCGTAGACTTTTCTTAATTGTTTAACTGTAAGAGCATTCATTTAACTTGTCCGGTAATAATTGTAGTAATTTTTGTAAGGCCTGACCGCGATGACTGATGCGGTTTTTTAATTCGGCTGGTAATTCCGCCGCAGATTTTTTTTCTTCAGCCACATAAAAAATCGGATCATAACCAAAGCCTTCCATACCTCTGCGCTCACGCAAAATAGTGCCTGTCCACTTGCCTTCGCAAATTAATGGCACGGGGTCTTTATCGTGTGTCATCAATGCCAATACACAATGGAATTCCGCTTGACGCTTATCATCCGCTACATTAGATAACTCAGATAATACTTTATCAATGTTGCGACTGCTATTACCCTGCTCGCCCGCATAACGCGCGGAATAAATACCCGGCGCGCCATGCAAGGCTGAAACCGAGAGACCCGAATCATCCGCCAGTGCCGGTAAGCCACTTTTTTCAGCAGCGTGACGCGCTTTAATCAGCGCGTTTTCAATAAATGTTAAACCGGTCTCTGCTATATCTTCAATGCCAAGCGAAGCTTGAGGAATCAGCTCAATGTCATAAGGCGCGAGCATGGCCGTCAGCTCGCGAATTTTACCGGAATTGTTGCTGGCCAAAACGATTTTCATGTATAGATCGCACCGTAACCCATGCTCATGATGGGATAGACAATCAGGATTTGTAACACTTGTAACAGCAACAAGGCGGGAATAGGCGTGATGTCAAAACCGCCCACATTCGGAATAATGCGATGCAGTGGTCGCATGATAGGAGAAGTAAATTGCATTAACAGGTAGTTGGTGTTTGACGCGGGCTGTACCCAGCTCAATACCACCTGCAATAAAATCGCATAGAAAAATGTTTGTATCATTATTTTTAACGTATCGCCAGTCGCCAGTAATATCACGCCGGAAAGATTCAACATGCCAGAATCAAGCATTGTGACCAGCGCATATTTACATAACTCTAAAAAAACAATCACTAGTAATGTTGAAACTTCGATGCGCTGTACGTTTGGTATGCGACGGCGCAGTGGTTTAATAATCGGATCAGTGAACTTAATAATGAATTGGGTGACTGGATCAAAATAATTAGCGCCGACCCAGGCCAATATTAATCTGATAATTAAAATAAACAGATACATATCAAATAGCGATGACACCAGAAAAATCAAGGCTGACTGGACAGGAACCGGCATTAGTGTTTTTCTCCCGACAATTCTTCAGAACGTGATTTTGCCGCAGAAAGGGCTTGTTTGACTAGTAGTTGCAATTGTTTTTCTTCAAAAACATTTAATGCTTTTTCCGTTGTGCCGCCAGGAGAGGTGACGTTACGGCGCAATTCGGCGAGTGGTGAGCCACTTTCGATCGCCATTTTGGCGGCGCCCAATGCGGTTTGTAATGTCAGCAGGTGAGTAATATCGGCTGGTAAGCCAAGTTCTTCGCCAACATGCTCCATACATTCCATGAAACGAAAAAAGTAAGCAGGGCCGCTGCCGGAGAGCGCTGTAACCGCATCCATCATTTTTTCTTCCTGCAGCCAGACTGTTATGCCGACCGCGCGCATGATGGATTCTGCCTGATTGCGTTGTTCCGCAGTGACAAAAGAATTGGCGAATAAAGCGGTGGCGCCACAGCCAATGAGCGCCGGCGTGTTGGGCATGGTGCGCACGATAGGAATGCTGTTATTACCTAACCACTGCTGAATGCTACTCTCGCGCACGCCAGCGGCAATAGATATCACCAAAGCATGACGTTGTTTAATATCATTGGCGAGTGGCGTGGCGATAGTCGGAAATACTTGTGGCTTGATGGCGAAAATAACCACATCTGCCGCCTGTACGGCACGTTGATTATCCGTGGTAGTTTGTACATTAAATTTATCACGCAAATGCCTCAAATTATCTTCGCTCGGATCAGCCGCCCAGATTTTATTGCTGGGATGGCCATCATTTATCAAACCGCCAATGAGGCTGCCGCCCATGTTGCCGGCGCCGATAAAGCTGATGACTGGATGTGTCATAGTGAATATGTCCTCTTTTCATCATTTAATTCCTTACAGATGATTTTTAATTTTTCGACGAAATGAAAAATATCACTGAAGGTGGTATATAAACCCATAGGCGCGACTCTTACCAATCCGCTTCTTGCATCACATATTACACCGTGCTTAAAGAATATTTTGTCTATTTCATTTTTGTTATTACTACAGTTAATACGAAATGAAAGTTGACATCCTCTTTCTTGTGGATTTTTAGGCGTAATGATACTAACATTGTCGCCGCATTCTTTCGATATCAAATTTTCCAGATAGGAGCCGAGCCGAACATTTTTTTCTTGCAAGGCTTTCAAGTCCACCTGATCAAAAATATCAAGCGACGTTTTTAGCGCGGCTAATAAAAATATCCCTGAATTACTCACTTGCCAGCTTTCTGCGGCAGGGATGGGATCAAAAATACTAGGCATTTGAAATCGCGTTGTTTTATTGTGGCCCCACCATCCGGCAAAGCGCAGCATGACAGGATCAGTGATATATTTTTTATTGATATAGAGGCCGCCGACCGCTCCAGGGCCACCGGACAAATATTTATAGCTGCACCAGACAGCAAAATCCACATCCCATTCGTGCAAGGCTAATGGAACATTGCCGATAGCATGTGCGAGATCCAGACCAATCTTGCAGCCTTTTGCATGGGCAAGGCGTGTTAATTCAGGAATATTGAAGAATTGTCCCGTTAAGTAATGTATTGCTTCGATCCAGATAATTGCTGCGGACTCTCCGTGTGTCTCAATAACTTTCTTAAAGGTCGCTAAATCGATATAACCATTCGCATCTGGTTTGATTTCAATAATAGCGTCTTCCAGTTTGAAGGGTTCAGCTTCGCCAAACTCGCGAAGAGTTTCTAATCGTTGTTTGACTTGTGATTCAATGGCGTAGATATCAGAAGGAAAGCCAAGCAGCCGGATAATTTTATATCTTTTTCTAGTGGGACGGTAAAATGACACGAAGGTAAAATGCAGGTTCGTCGTTAATGTTCCCGTTGCCACGACTTCTTCGGGTTTCGCGCCTACCAGACGAGCGAGTGATTTTGTGGCAAGCTCATTGAATGTTGTCCAGGGATTTTCTTGATAGAAATGACCTCGCACGCCCAGGCGAGCCCAGGTATCGCATTCTTTCAACAATGCCTGATCAACGTTTTTGGGTTTCGGCCCAAGCGAGTTGCCATTCAGATAAATAGCTTGCTTGCCTGTTTGATCAAGCGGCATATCATACAAGTGCGCTAGTGATGGAAACGGGTCTGTTTTATCAAGCTGTAAAGCATCCGTGACTGTCTGTTTCATAGTCTTTCCGAAGAAAAGTGACTGGAAATATAACGATAGCATACGGTGGTGCGGCTGTCATGGGTGTAGCCGGTAAACGTGTAGCTGGTAAACCCGGGTAAACGTCGTCCCGGCGAAAGCCGGGATCCAGTTTTTATCACTGGATCCTGGCTTTCGCCGGGACGACGTTTAGAACGAATAACGACTATTGAACCAGGAATAACCATTGGATTTTTTGGGTTGCTCTACAGGGTTGGCATGATGTTGCTCATCATTATGGTCTTCTTGCGCGACCGTTTTGACTTTGGAAGATTTTCCATCAACCGCTACTGCTTTGGATTTAGCGTCTAACTTCGGCTCGCTATAGTTGTTATCCGCGACAGCCTTTTTAATATTTTCTGGATCGGCTTCTAAAATAGCAAATAAATTATCGTAGCGATTATGCGCGCTCCAGGCATACCAGCCATCCGCGCCAGCGTCTTGTGTCGCGCGTATTTGTGCTTTGATGTATGCGATTTTTTTATCGTGAGACATATTGAGATAGTGATAATTCGTCATTTCAATATAGGGAATTAACTTGATAGGCATTTGTTCGCCGCCAAATTGTTTTTTGATATGTTGCAGAGAGTCAAGAATGGTTCCGTAGGGTCTCGCTGAGTAGAAAGCAAAAGGCCAGTAGTGTGATGGATAAACCATCGGGCAAATGGCGTTAACGTTTTGCGAAAACAATTGAATATTTTGGCCGATATATTTTGACTCGCCAAAACTGGTGATACCAAATACATCGATTTGTAATGGAATATTTTGTGCTTTCAATTTGTTGTTAAACCACGCAATGACCGACAATACATCGCGCGCATTTTGTGGCGAAGCTTTTTGTTTAGCACTGTAACGAATATAGTCCAGCTGAATTTCACTTGCGCCATCGTTAATAGCTTCTTGAACTAATCGGTATTTCTTTTCCCATTTGGCCGGATCCGTTAATTCGCCTGGTTTGGCGCCGCCTGGGAACATGATGATTCTAGCCACATATTTAATGCCGTTTTCTTTTAATAAGGCGGCATTATCTCGATAACGTTTGGAAGGAAGTTCCATATCCACGACAAAAGTATCAATACCAGATGCTTTGGCGTGCTTGATAAGGTTTTTAAGAAACGCAGTATTTTCAAGGCTATACTGGGTTAGGTAAATTCCTTTGGTGGCATAAACAGAGGAGTTAAAAATTACCAAGAAGAAAAGAACTAACGCCATCCTTATAAATTTATTAGAAATTATCATGTTGGCACTCTCATTTATATTTGTAGTCCATTACCTAAATATAATTGTACCTAATTTTTCGCCAAATGATTGTGGTATAATTCGACTGTCTTACTGGAGCTAAGTTCCCGGATGAAACAAAAAGCGTTTCATCCGGGCTACGTCTAAAGTGTATCTAGCGTCGGTCCTGCATTTCGTATCGCGTCACTCACATCAAATCGTTTAAAGTTTTTCGTAAACAATTCAATAAGCGCGCGGGCATTATGATCGTGCGCCGCTTTGTCGCGCCAATTGCTGCGTGGATTTAGCAAGATGGTGTCCACGCCTTCTACCTTGGCGGGTATTTCAAGATTAAAGCCGCGAATTGTTTCAAATTCCACATCCTTTAGTTTGCCATTCACAATCGCGCGTACCACGGCGCGTGTGGTTGGAATGGAGAATCGGTTGCCGCCTTCGCCATAAGCGCCGCCTGTCCAGCCTGTATTGACCAGATAAACATCGGCGTCATGACTGGCCAAACGCTTCATTAACAATTCTGCGTATACGCGTGGTGGACGTGGGAAAAATGGCGCGCCGAAGCAGGTGCTGAAGGTGGGCTTCACACCGCTGCCTTGTCCGACTTCCGTGCTGCCGACCATGGCGGTGTAGCCGCTTAAGAAGTAATAAGCCGCTTGTTCGTGATTAAGACGCGCGACTGGTGGGAGTACGCCGTAAAGATCGCAAGTCAAAAATAAAACAGCGCTGGGTTGTCTGCCTTTGTTGGATTCCACGCGCTGCGGAATGTAATCACGCGGATAGGCCGCACGGGTATTTTGTGTCAGGCTGGCATCGCCGTAATCTGGATTTTTCTTCGCATCAAGTACAACGTTTTCGATGACGGAGCCATAGCGAATTGCATTCCAGATCAAAGGCTCACGATCTTTGGAAAGATCGATACATTTGGCATAACAGCCGCCTTCAAAATTAAATATCCCATCCGCGCCCCAGCCATGCTCATCGTCGCCAATGAGGAAGCGTTCAGGATCGGCGGATAAAGTGGTTTTGCCCGTGCCCGATAAACCGAAAAATAAAGCGGTGTCGCCATCTTTGCTGGCGTTAGCCGCACAGTGCATGGGAAGAATATCATGTTTAGGCAACAGATAATTCAACACAGAAAACATGGACTTTTTCATTTCACCCGCATAATAAGTGCCGCAAATTAAAATACGCTTTTTAGTGAAATTTAAAATGATGGCGGCATCGCTATTCACGCCGTCGCGCGCGGGATCGGTTTTGAAGCCGGGGGTGCTTAAGATAGTCCATTGTTCAGCGCTTTCGCTGGCACAGCCGTTTTCTGGCCGAATAAATAAAACATAAGCAAATAAATTGTGCCAGGCCAGCTCAGTAATTACCTTGACGCAAACGCCATGCTTTTGGTGTTCGCCAACTTGCAAGTTGGAGACATAGTAATTTTTTTTGTTGTCTAGA
>DAIDIB010000088.1 GCA_027459575.1 Gammaproteobacteria bacterium
GGCATACCATTTATACTCGCCATGGCGGTTGTTGGGTCGTTACTTGTTATGGATGCCACTGGACGATGATGAGGCCGAGCTTCTGCTCTCCCGTAGCCCGGGTGCGCTCTTTGCACCCGGGAGCAGCGTTTAAACGGAGCACCGTTCCCCGGGTGCACAATACGCACCCGGGCTACACTTGACCCACACCCCATTAAACGAGAGAATGTTGAGCAGATAAATCCCACGGTGAATAAATGCGAAAAAATGTACTCATTTTCGGTCACAACGATGCAACGCAATTTATTGATATTTATAATCAATATACGCGTTTATTTGATCCTGCGCAGTATGAAGTGACAGTCGCCTATCTCACTGGCAAGCCAGATCAAGCGGTGCGTGATCGCACCCTTGCGGAAAATGTCCTGTTTTTAGATATGCCCAAACGCCATATCCGCATGCTGAAAATCAAGCCTATTAGAAAAATGCTGGCTCTCTGCCGTGAAAAGAAATTTGAAATCGTCATTTGCCATCGTTACAAGCCCAGTTACATCATGATGTGGGTGGCGAGATATTGCCAAATCCCCGCGCTGGTGTTTGTGATGCATGAGCTAGGTACGATGTCGTCCATTGGCCGTCGATTACTGATCGCTTTCTTGGGACGCAACAATATGCTGTTCGGTGGTGTATCGAACGCAGTGCGCGATGATATGCGCAGAAAATTGTGGTTCATTCCCAAAGAACGCGTGGTCACACTTTATAATGTGCTAGATGTGGAGCGAACAGAACCAGCGTTGCTGCCACGTGATGAAGCACGGGCGCAATTAAAAATTGCGTCTGACGATTTTGTTTTCGGCAATATCGCGCGTCTGGCGCCGAATAAAGATCAAGAAACATTGCTGCGAGCGTTTGCAGCGATTAAAACCGTTTGTCGCAATACAAAACTAATTATCATCGGCGATGGCGTACTGGAAAATAAATTAAAAGAAGTAGCCGTATCGCTTAACATCGCTGACGACGTGACGTTTACCGGCTTTGTCGCGGGTGGCTATCGCTACATGCCTGCTTTTGACTGCTTTGTATTATCCTCTATTCAAGAAGCGTTTGGCCGTGTTTTATTGGAAGCCATGATCGCCAAATTGCCTGTTATCGCAACGCGCGTGCATGGCATTCCAGAAGTGATGGGCGACACAGGCGTGTTAATTGACGCGGGCAAATCAGATATGCTAGCCGCCATTATGAAACAAGTTTATCTTGCGACGCCTGCCAAACGACAACTCTCCGGCAGTACCGGTCATCAACGCGTGCTCGATCATTTTTCCATTCCTGCTTTTAAACGATTTTTCTGGAACTTGCCGGTGATACAAACACTGAGGAATGCCACATGCGCATAGCATTCACGACCACTTTTGACGCACAAGATGTGCATAACTGGTCAGGCACGCCTTATCATATGTCTCATGCGTTGTCGGGTGCGGGCATGTCGGTTGATTATATTGGCTCATTGTCGCGTAAACTACCGCCGTTTTTTAAGGCGAAGCAGGTTTTCAAAAAATATATTTGCGATACACGGGAAAGTCCGCGTTTTAATATTACCGCGGCAAAACATTATTCCGAACAAGTTGCCGCGCAGTTGTCGCGTCTGAATGCAGATGCGGTAGTGTCACCGTTGATTAATCCCATTGCTTATCTGGATTGCAAACAGCCCATTATATTATGGACGGATGCAGTGTATGCGGCGCTCGTGGGTTTTTACCCACCATTTGCGTGGCACTCGGCGGATACCATTGCGCAAGGTAATCAAATTACTTCCGAATGCTTATCCCGCTGTGCTTATGCCGTGTTCTCTTCTGACTGGGCGGCGAATAGCGCGATTGAATTGTATGGCACAAGTCGTGATAAAGTGAAAGTCGTGCCGTTTGGCGCGAATCTGGCGACTGCACCAGATGCGAATGATGTGCGCGCGGCAATTAGCCTGCGTCGTCGTGATAAAATTAAATTGCTGTTTTTGGCGAAGAGCTGGGAACGTAAAGGCGGTGATGTGGTGCTGGCCGTGACGAAAGCATTGCACGAAGCGGGACATGCGGTTGAGTTGCATGTGGTAGGTTACACACCGCCGATTGCTGTGCCAGATTACGTGATTTGTCATGGCTTTATTTCCAAGCATACGCCGGAAGGTAAAGAGAAATTGCGCCGTTTGCTGGCTGAATCACACTTTTTATTCGTACCCTCACGCGCGGAAGCCTATGGCATTGTATTTTGTGAGGCAAATGCCTTTGGCGTGCCGTGTTTGACGACGCATGTGGGTGGGATTAGCACAATTGTGAAAGATAATGTGAATGGGATGACGTTTGGGCTGGACGCGGATGTGAAGGCTTATTGTGATTATATTGTGAATGTGATGGCGGATGAGAAGCGTTACGCTGAGTTGGCTCATAGCTCATACAATGAATTTGCGACAAGATTGAATTGGACAGCGGCGGCTGAACAAGTGAAGAGGTTAATTTAGCTGTTATCTCAGCAGCCTGTCATCCTTGCGAAGCTTGTCATCCCCGCGAAGGCTGTCATCCCCGCGAAGGCGGGGACCCATTTCTAGCGGAGAACCGTTGCATGGGTCCCCGCCTTCGCGGGGATGACAGCCTTCGCAGGGATGACAGACTATCTCGGCCTTAACTCCGGCCTCGCTTCGTAAATATTATCCAGCGTCTGCTGCAGCCATTCCATCAACTCACGACGACACGCATATTCGTTAATACGCTCCAGCTCATCTTCCGTGAAAGACTGCCCGCCATGCGTTTCAGCCTGCAATTCTTTTTCTTCACTTTTCACTTCCACCGCCAGGCTTTTAATAATACCTTGCAAACCGCCAATCATCCGTAAACATTCAGACTCACTGGTTTGTCTGGAAAAAAATGACAACTGCGTCAATAACGCTTCGATTTGTGACAACTCTTTTTCCGAAAGATGCACATGCTTTTCGTCCCAGTGCTTTTTGATGGCGGAGAATGAACGTAACAATTTATCCTGAAATTTTGTTTCTGGCACAATATTTTTCCTTACTAGTGTTTAGCCATTCTCGGCGTGGCGCTTGAAACTGAAGTCGAAAGTGACACCGACATTGAAGTGGCCGATTGCAAACCCGAATCAAGATGCAAGATTAATTTGTCGCGCATTTCTCTTATTAACTCTTCCAGCACGGCATATAATAATGTACTAGCATCTTTATTAGCCTTTTCCCATACTGTCTGCATATAAGCAATGATTTCCAACGCGGTTTTTCGTTTTCCTTTCTCATCAATCGACTTAAAGTATGCAAACATGGCAGTGACATCGCCCACATGCGCACGATCACCATACAATCTAAATTTATATCCCGAACGAGATGCCTTAGTGTAATTTTGATCGACAGTCACCTCGAATGTTGACATATGACTATGGATGATGTCATCTTCACGACCTGTTAGCATACATTCATTTAGCGCCATTATCATAAATCCGAAAAGATCCTTATCCGCCACATTTTGCCATTTGGAATATTTTAATCTGCTAAGCAATGATTCTTTGGCTTGCGGCTCAGCAAGCAACAACGGCTCACCTTTTACTGCTTTGGAAAAAAACCTCATCCCCTCAGCAATTCGCTCAGGCGGACAGTCAGCCGGAACATAGGTTGTAACCTGCAACCATTTGCCGTCCGCTGATTTTTTTGTATCGTAAGCAGCGCCTGGTTGCATAAAAATAAGCGATGCGGAACCTGCACTTTCCAACTCGGGCTTTCGCTCTTCTTTTTTTTCTGGTTCAGCAGCAAGTGCGGCTTGTTTAATAGCAAATTGCTCGACAAATTTCGTCGGATAAACATCGATCGTCGCATACCCAAATCTAAAATCTGCTCTAGCTTTTTGCTCAAGCAATACCGCCACCACGTGAAAATGTGAATTAATATAATGTTTGGTAACCTTATTTCCATCCCAAAAAGGCACGCCTTTTCCATAACAAATCGTTTCATCCTCATCATCAATAGGCGCGACAACTTCAGGATCTTCCGGAATAAAAGTTAATTTACCACCACCTTTTGACAAAGCTTTCATATGTTCACGTAAAAAATGTCCTTCAATCCATAGCGTGGCCTCAAACCATTTCAAAATTTCATCTTCCAGAAAAGTAATTTTGCTTACCGCGGCAAAAATAGGCATCATATCCGCGCCAATCGTTTCTTTTTTTAATTCTTTTATTAGCGGCACTTGCGCGACCTTGTTTCTATTTTGCTTTTCATCCACTTCTTTTACTTTTGCTAATGCGGCTCTTACAAATTCCAGCGTGGTGGGGGAAAGTGGATTTCGCTTCATGACACTTTCCTGCAAATCTTCAATAATATGAGTGATGACAGGAATAACCAGTTTGGGATCTTGCGGATAAATATATTCCAGCGCTTTTTTTTGCCCGAGCGCGCCTTCACTTTTAAAATTCGCAATGATTTTGGCGGCGACTTCAGGTGTGTTAAGTCCCTTTTTTAATTTATCGACGATGGCATCGAGACCGGGAATGATATCTTTTTTGGTGTCTGGCGTGATTTTTTTTTGGATTTTTGCTAATTCTTCGCGTTCTTTGTCATTTAATAGCTGTTCCAGAGGAATTTTAGCTACTGCAGCTCTAACTAATAACCTGTCCAGTGTGATTTGCTGTGGGTTACGCTGCATTGTTTCCTCCTTTTCTTTTACTTGTCCATTTTGTTATTGATAGCATGCTCGTCATTCCCGCGCAAGCGGGGATCTTAAGGAGATTCCCGCTTACGCAGGAATGACATAATTCGTCGAAAATCCCCACGCATGCTCAATAATTGTATGCAAATTGCCAAATTGTGGGCGCCAATTTAATTCCTGTTTAATTAAAGACGCATCGGCGACGAGTATGGCGGGATCGCCGGCACGACGTTCGGCGAGATTGACTGGAATATTACAACCCGTAATTGAACGCGCGGCGGCGATCACCTGCATTACTGAAAAACCTTGTCCATTACCCAAGTTATAAATTAATTGCTGCTTACCCTCTTGCAATGCTTGCAAAGCCAGTAAATGCGCGTCGCATAAATCAGTAACATGCACATAATCACGCACACAGGCACCGTCTGGCGTTGCATAATCATTTCCATACACGGTGATATGCGCACGCTCACCGCGCGCTGTGGCTAACACGAGTGGAATTAAGTGCGATTCATGCGGGTGCCGCTCCCCTACCCGACCCTTGGGGTCAGACCCCGCCGCGTTAAAATAACGCAAGATCGCGTATTGCATGCCATTACTTGCCGCGTAATCAGTTATTATCTCTTCCACCATGCGCTTGGTGCGACCGTAAGGATTGATGGGCGCGAGCGGATGTTTTTCATTGACGGGATTATATTGTGGCTCGCCGTAAACTGCCGCGCTAGAGGAGAAAATAAATTGTTTGATGTTGCATTCAGCCATCACGTCAAGTAATGGAAATAAGTTAGCAACATTGTTGTGATAATATTTCGCCGGATTTTTGACGGATTCCGCTACTTCTATAAACGAGGCGAAATGCATTACCGCAGAGATATTATATTTTGTAAAAATTTCGCGGAGAAGATTTTTATCGGACATATCGCCGATGATACATTCGGCATTGATGACAGCATCACGATGGCCAGTACTTAAATTATCAAGCACGATGGGCGTCATGCCATGTGCTTGCAATGCCAGCACCATGTGAGAGCCGATGTAACCAGCACCGCCGATGATGAGTATACCTGGGTGCCGGCTTTCGCCGGCACGACGCCCAATATTAGTAAGCATTCCTGCTAATAAATCCCTTGAACAAAGTCAGCAAAATAATTTTCAGGTCAAATCCCAGTGACCAGTTATTGATATAATACAAATCATATTCCACGCGCTTTTGCATTTTAGCAAGCGTATCCGTCTCACCACGCCAGCCATTAATTTGCGCCCAACCAGTGATACCCGGCTTGACACGATGACGCTGCATGTATGTGCTAATGGAATTTTTATACTGCTCATTGTGCGCCAATGCGTGCGGACGAGGCCCTACAATAGACATGCGACCTTGCAACACATTGATAAACTGTGGCAATTCATCCAGACTGGTGCGACGCAACCATCTACCCAGCGGTGTAATACGCACATCCTGCGCGGTAGCCTGCGTCACCTTGCCATCATCTTCTTCATGCAAATACATGGTACGGAATTTATAAATGTTAATGACTCGACCATCCCATCCCAGCCGTTTTTGTTTGAAAAAAACCGGGCCACGCGAAGTTAATTTAACTGCGGCGGCAATCACTAGCAAAACTGGACTGATGACAAGCAAAATCATCAAGGCGATCAGCCTGTCCTCCAGTGCTTTTATCAAGCGATTAGCACCAATCATCGGCGAAGAACTAATGTTCAACACCGGAAAACCCGCTACTTCATCAACGGAATGATTCATCAAGTTCAAGCCGAAAATATCCAGCACAAAACGCACATTAATCGTAATATGACGCAATTCATACATGATCGTTTTCACACGCGCTTCCGCGCGCAAAGGCAACGCCAGCCAGATTTCATCAGCGATTTGCTTGCTAAAAAATTCGCGCAGATCGCTTGGCGTCTGCATCACCGGCACGCCATTGATAAATGGCGCTTTTTGCGAGGCATTATCATCAAAAAATGCCGTGACACGAAAACCCGTCCACATCGCTTGTTGCACCGCGCTCGCAAATTTAGTGCCAAGCTCCCCCGCGCCGAATATCACGACACGTCGTTCATTCCAGCCATGCCGACGCATAATGTGCAAACCCAACAACAACGTACAGCGATATAACACTAACAGCAATAACGTCCATCCCATCCAGTTGACAAACCACAAACGCGAATAAGATTCACCCGACTTCGTGAAAAACGCCAGTCCCGCCAGCAAAAACGCCAACATGCCAACCGCTTGAAACAATACCAGCATATAGCGAATAAAACTTTTGGCGCGCATGGATGAATAGATAGCGAAAAAATTAAATACCACTGGCGTGAGTAAGGTCGCCACCACTAGCGCGAACAAATAATTAGAGGGTAAAGATAACCCTGAAAACTTAAAGAAAGCGCTCACCACCCCCGCCGTGAAAACGACGGTCATATCCAGCCCGCGCATGAGCATGGAGAGAGCGTACCAGTATTCCTTAAGTAAGCCTTGGGGAAGCATAACCTGATCTTTTTGGTGACTTGGTCACTTTATGATACCATGACCCATACTTTTTTGTAGTCCTGGATCCCGGCTTTCGCCGGGACGACGAATTTCGCCGGGGACGAATTTGGAATTTTTATGACAACTAAAGCGCCACTCATCACAGTCATTCTTTCAGGCGGCACCGGCAGCCGATTATGGCCCGTCTCGCGCGAAAACCATCCCAAGCCCTTTATCAAGCTGGCAGACCAGCAGACATTGCTGCAAAAAACCTTTCAGCGCGCAGCGGCTCTGGCTAACGTCGCTGAAATAATGACAATTACCAACAAAGAATATTATCTCAAGAGCAAAGCTGAATATGAGACAATTGTGCACAACTGCGCGACCAGCTTCATTCTCGAACCCTTTGCCAGGAATACCGCCCCTGCCATTGCCCTCGCTGCACTAAAAATTGCCAACCAGTATGGTGACGATGCTGTCATGCTGGTACTGCCGGCTGATCATTTAATTACCGACACTGATACTTTCACGAAACAATGTGAGTTAGCTGCCTCAATCGCAGCCACCCAGTCTTGCATGGTGACGTTTGGTATACAACCAACACGACCTGAAACAGGTTTTGGGTATATTGAATGCGGTGACGCAACAGCCAACGCTTACCAAGTCAAACGTTTCGTAGAAAAACCTAACGCAGCAACCGCGCAAGTTTACATTGAATCCGGTAAATATCTTTGGAACGCCGGCATGTTTTGTTTTAAGGCAGGTGTGATTTTGAGTGAGTTAGCACAGCATGCGCCCGAGATTTTAAAACAAGCCCAATCATGTCACGAAGATCGAAGTGACTCGAAGGAA